>JAYRLX010000412.1:0-3405 GCA_041905125.1 Caulobacter sp.
CGCGACCAGGGGCTGATGCGCTACTGCACCGAGGCGAACGGCTTCCGCGTCGGTCGCGAGGGTCATTCCTACAGGGGGGTCTGCCCGTCGCCGGTCGAGCCCGAGTTCCTGGGCGGCTACGCCGACGGCGAGCGGGTCCACGCCGCCGTCAGCCGCCTCGAGAGCGCCCGCTCCGACCTGAGCAGCGCCGACGCCCGCGCGGAGAAGCGCGCGCGCCAGGCCGATGGGGTCGAGGACGAGCTGCGCAATCCGAAGCTGACCGACGAGCAGACCCGCGAGCTGCGCGACCGTCTGCAGCGCCTGCGTCGCGAGCGCCGAGAAGCGATCGAGGACGGCCGGCGGGCCGCCGACGCGATCCGCGACGCCGAACGCGAGGTCGACGACCTGAAGGCCCGCTTCGCCCCGCACTATGGCTGGTGGTGACGCGCGAGGCTCTAAATCAAACACTTAGAGCGTGATTCCTGCCGAAACCGGTTCCCACTTTCGCCGTCACGCTCTAGTCCGCGACCAGCTTGCCCGCCGGCGGCACGCGGACGATGAAGCAGCCCTTCACGCCCTCGGGCCATTGGCGATAGGGCACGACGCCCTCCTCGCTCTCCGCATAGGCCAGGGCGTAGTCGAGGATCGCCCGGGCCGCCTCGGCCGTGGGCTCGAAGCGACCCAGGACGTAGCCGATCTTGCCTGGCGCGCGCAGGTGGACCGAGCAGTGCTGGCCGCAGTTGAACAGGCACGGCATGGTCTGGATCGCGATCCCCGTCCCATCGGCCGCCTCGCGCAGCGCCGCCGCCAGCACCGCGCCGCCGCGCGCGCCGTCGGGACTGTCGCGCTCTTCCGCCGAGAAGCGGCAGGTGTCGCAGACCACCACCGCCGGGCCGTCGTCGGCCTCGCGCAGGACGCTCAAAACTCGATCCCCGCCTGGGCCTTCACGCCCTCACGGAACGGGTGCTTGACCTGCGCCATCTCGGTGACGAGGTCGGCGGCCTCGATCAGCGCGTCCGGCGCGTTGCGACCGGTGATCACCACGTGCTTGCCCTCGGGCCGCGCGGCCACGACCTCCAGCACCTCGGCCAGCGGCAGGTAGTCGTAGCGCAGGATGATGTTCAGCTCGTCGGCGATGACCATGTCCCAGTCGTCGGGATCGAGGATGCGCGCCTTGATGACCTCCCAGGCCTGGCGGGCCACGGCGATGTCGCGGGCGCGGTCCTGGGTGTCCCAGGTGAAGCCCTCACCCATCGGCCGGAACTCGACCTGATCGGGGAAGGCGTCGAACACCACCTTCTCGCCGGTGGTCATCGCGCCCTTGATGAACTGGATGACGCTGACCCGGTGGCCGTGGCCGATGGCGCGGATGGCCATGCCCAGCGCCGCCGTCGTCTTGCCCTTGCCCGCCCCCGTGTGGACGATCAGCAGGCCCTTCTCGATGTTCTTCTCGGCCATCATCTTGGCCCGCGCCGCCTGGATGGCCTTCATCCTGGCGTTATGGCGCGCGTTCTTTTCAGCCTCGTCTTGCGGTGCTTCGTTCATCGTCCGTCCTTCGCCGGACACCCCGCCGGCCGCGTTGATGTGACGAAGGCCGGTCTCCTGGCTTACGCCCTCCCGTCGCGGCGCCTTCCCAGGACCGAAGTCCCAGTGGCGTGAGGCCGCGACGATCGACGGACGATCACAGTTGCGGGGGCAGCCGCGGATTGTCACCGCGTTCCCGGAGGCCTTGCGGCCTCCATGCCTTCGACGACCGGCGTAGGCGCGCCGGCTGGACGGGTCAAGCGCCCTCGCCTACATCGGCGGCGCAGCCAGGAGCCCGCGCATGAGCCTCACCGTCTATCACAACCCCAAGTGCTCGACCTCGACCAAGGTCGTGAACCTGCTGCGCGAGGCCGGCCACGCGCCGACGGTGGTGGAGTATCTGAAGACCGGCTGGACCCGCGAGCAGCTGCTGGATCTGGTCAAGCGCTCGGACACCGACCTGAAGGGACTGCTGCGCGAACGCGGCACGCCGGCCGAGGAGCTGGGCCTTCTGAAGGCGGATGTTTCGGACGAGGCCTTGCTGGCGGCGATGGTCGAGCACCCGATTTTGGTCAACCGCCCGATCGTCGACGGCCCCAAGGGCGTGGTCCTGGCGCGCCCGGTCGAGAAGGCGCTGACCGTCGTATAGTCAAGCTTCGTCCGCATACGGACGCTGTCGCAAAACTGTCGCTGAACTGTGACAAAAGCCCGGTCATCGGTCCGGCATGGTCTCCCCGTTCCCCCCGGACGACACAGGATTTGACGACATGAACAAGCTCCTTGGCGCGGTTGCGACCATCGCCCTGCTGGCCGTCGCCGACCAGGCCCACGCGGCTCGCGACTATGTCTGGGCCGCCGGCTCCTCCACGGTGTTCCCCTTCTCCACCCGCGTGGCCGAGAACTTCTCGAAGAAGACCGGCAAGAAGTCGCCCAAGGTCGAGAGCCTGGGCACCGGCGGCGGCATCAAGATGTTCTGCGGCGGCACGGGCGAGAAGTTCCCCGACATCGCCAACGCCTCGCGTCCGATGAAGAAGTCCGAGTTCCAGGCCTGCCAGAAGGCCGGGGTGAAGGACATCGTCGAGATCAAGATCGGCTTCGACGGCATCGTCGTGGCGACCGACAAGCAAGGCCCCGACTTCAACTTCAAGCTCGAGCAGCTGTACCTGGGCCTGGCCGACCAGACCCTGCGCGGCGGCCAGCTGGTCAAGCAGCCCTACAAGAACTGGAACGAAGTCGGTCCTGGCCTGCCCAAGGCCCGCGTCCTGGTCTATGGCCCGCCGCCGACCTCGGGCACCCGTGACGCCTTCGTCGAGCTGGCGATGGAAGGCGGCGCGGCCAAGCTGCCGACCCTGGCCAAGATGAAGGCCGAGGACGAAAAGAAGTTCAAGGCCACCGTCTCGCCGATGCGCACCGACGGCGGCTGGGTCGACGCCGGCGAGAACGACAACGCCATCGTCGGCACGATCGAGAAGACCCCGAACGCCCTGGGCGTGTTCGGCTTCTCGTTCCTGGAAGAGAACGCCTCGCGCATCAAGGGCGCGTCGGTCAACGGCGTGAAGCCGACCCCGGCCACGATCGCCAGCGGCCAGTACCCGCTGTCGCGCTCGCTGTTCATCTACGTGAAGAAGTCGCAGGTCGGCGTCACGCCGGGCCTGAAGGAGTTCGTCACCGAGTTCGTGTCGGACGCCGCCACCGGTCGCGGCGGCTACCTGCAAGGCCGCGGCCTGATCCCGCTGCCCCCGGCCCAGCACGCGGCGATGAAGAGCAAGGCCGGCGCCCTGCCCGCCATGCCCGCGCCGAAGGAATAAGGACCTCACCGTCCGACCCGCTTAAGGGCGGCGGCCTCACGGGCCGCCGCCCTTTTCGTTTCGCAGGAACGGCGCGTCCTCGCATCCTGGGCTC
>JAYRLX010000023.1:0-9802 GCA_041905125.1 Caulobacter sp.
GGACAGGACATAGGGCTCGCCCTTGACCAGGATCGGTGTGGCGACCGTGATCACCGGCTTGCCGGCCACCTTGCCCGCGCGCAGGTCCGAGATCTTGCTGCGCCCGGCCAGCAGGGCGCTGGTCAGCTCGTTGGCGCGGGGCGAGATCGGCAGGGGCGAGCCGTAGGGCTTCAGCGTGTTCAGGATCTGCTGGCCGCGGATGTCCGAGACCACGATCCAGCCGGGCCTGCGCTGGACAACCCGCTGGGCGCGGCGGTGGAAGTCGGCCCAGTCGCCGTTGATCAGAGCCTGGTCGCTGGCCAGGGTCTCGACCACGGCCACGCCGACGGCGGCCTGGCGGTCGACGGCGCCCGACAGCGCCCGGGCGGTGGTGACCAGCTGCTGATAGAGCTGGCCACGAGACTCGCGGTCGGCGCCCGCCAGCAGCAACACCATGGAAACGATGGCCGGGATCAGCAGGCTGATCGTCAGGAGCACCAGCCGCCCGCGCACCGTGCTGACGCGTCGGCGGCCGCCCAAATCGCCGCGATCCTGATCCGTCATTCGTCGGCGCGCCCGCCTCGGCGAGGGCCCCGTTTCGCCCTCATGACTTGTATATCGAAGCGAGTCGCGGACGGCGTCTTAAAAATCGAGGTTTTTCCCGAGCGGGCGGCGGCGGGAAACGGCGGCGCGGCGGCATGCAGCGGAACCGTATCGCCGCCGGGGGTTTGTGGGTTATGAGACGCTCATGAAGTCCCTGCCCAACATCCTCACCAGCTCGCGCCTCGTCATGGCGCTGTTCATGTTCGTGGCCCTGGCGGCGGCGGCCGGCGCGGTGCCGTGGGTCAGCGACCAGCTGACGGCCGACGCCCAGCTGCGGCTGGAGCGCTGGGCGTTCTACGCCTTCGTGATCGCGGCGGTGACCGACTTCTTCGACGGCTGGCTGGCGCGCAAGCTGGACGCGGTCAGCGTCTGGGGCGCTATCCTCGACCCGATCGGCGACAAGATCCTGGTCTGCGGCGCCCTGCTGGGCCTGATGGCCCTGGGCCCCAATCCGCTGGTCGTGCTGCCGGCGGGCCTGATCCTGTTCCGCGAGTTCGCGGTCAGCGCCCTGCGCGAGGTCGGCGCCGGCAAGGGCGTCAAGCTGCCCGTGACCCTGCTGGCCAAGTGGAAGACGACCCTGCAGCTGGTCTCGATCGGCGCCGAAATGGTGCTGGCCTCGTGGGGCGCGTTCGGCCTGCCGCAGGAGCCGTCGATGATCGGGGGCTTCACCCTCGTGGCCCACGGCCTGCTGTGGCTGGCCACGCTGGTGACCCTGATCACCGGCGCCCAGTACTGGGAAGCGGCGCGCAAGGCGCTGGCTTAGCTTTCTTCCTCCCCCATCGGGGGAGGGGGACCGGCGAACGCCGGTGGAGGGGCCCTGTGAGGCGGCGACCTCACCACCGCTTCGCGGACCCCCTCCGTCTCGATGCGTATTCGCATCGATCCACCTCCCCCTAATGGGGAGGAGAAATCCCCCTACCGCCCCGATCGTCCCGCCGAGCGGCGGCGCGAGGCTTCGCGTTCCAGCGGCGTGATCACCTCGGCGACCGCGCGGCGCTGTTCGGGCGTGCCGGTCACGTCCAGGCGGCGGGCGTTGGCGAGCAGGGCTTTCAGTTCGGCGTCGCGGAGCGTGGGGATCTTTTCGAGAAGGGTCATGGGAGGCTCCTGTTTCGACGTCGAAAAACGGCTGTGTCGATGTGAAAACGCGTGAGGCGCAGCTTGGGTCCGCGCGACCCGCCAAGTCGTCTGAAAATATTTTCCTTGTTATTTCCTGGAAGTGCTCCAGAATAACGTCATCGAATTCGCTGCCGCTCGGCCTGCTATTCCTTGCTCCGCGAGCCGGAGCGCCGGACGCGCCTTCCGAACTTCCAACGAAATTTGATCGTTGACCGAGACGTTTTCGGTCAGCGAACACATGCCTACAAGGATACTCACCATGGCTACTGGAACCGTGAAGTGGTTCAATTCCGCCAAGGGTTTTGGCTTCATCCAGCCGGACAACGGCGGCCAGGACATCTTCGTCCACATCTCGGCCGTTGAACGCGCCGGCATGAACGGCCTGAACGAAGGCCAGAAGCTGTCGTACGAGCCGGAAGTCGACCGCCGTAGCGGCAAGACCTCGGCTGGTCAGCTGCAATCGGCCTAACCGCCGACGCTATTTTCGGACCCTCGGGTTCGTAACGGAACAGGCCGGCGCATGCGCCGGCCTGTTTTCGTTTGGGGCGTGGCTAGGACGGCTTTCGACCCTAGTCGGACTCTAGCGCTGCGGTTAGCTTCCGGCATGGTCAAGTTCTGCAAGCCTCTTGTTCTCGGCTGTTTTGTTGTCCTAGCGACGTGGAGCCACTCGACGGCCGCCTCGCCACCCGCGCGTGATCGGTGGTCTCTGACGTGTGTCGCCGGTAAGGACGAGTTCGCGTCAAACTGCGAAGCCGTTCGGCGCACAACGAGTTGGCGGGTCGAAATCAGCACCGGCGATAGCCAGCTATTCCTCACTGTCAAAGCGGCGGCTTGCCCCTCGGAGGAGGAACTAGAGTCGTGGTGGCGTGATGAGCTGACGGCTCTGAGTGCGACTAGGCGCGCAGCCAAGCTCAATCAAGCGCTCGAACGAATTAGCCGGACGCTACGTCAGAAATGTCCCAGCGCTCCATCGAAAGGACCTAACCTCCATGGAGCTCCTGACATCGCTGTTCATGGCGACCCGTAGCGGAGGTCCGTTTCCCACCCACCGCGGACCTCTGACAAGTCTGCTCTCGGCCCCCCGCTACTCCGCCGCCAGCAGCAGCGTCGGCGGCGTCTCGTCCTCCACCACCTCCGGATCCGTCGGGCCGTGCAGCAGCCACGAGAGATCCTGCTCCAGCGCCGCGCGTCGGTCCCGATCCGCGCGCATCATCCAAGCCAGCACGCTCGCGCCCGTCGTTCTGTAGACCATGGGTCGACTCCTTGTCGCTGATATTGAGAATGACTCGCAAATCTTGGCGGTGGCAAGGCGGCAATTCCCCTAAGGGGCCGGGGCGGCTAATTATCGGGCGTTCCTTCGGAGACGCTTTCGATGCGCGGCTTTCGCGTCCTCGCCGCCCTGATGGCCACGCTGGCGCTTTCGGCCTGCGGGACGGTGTCGCGCGACGCCTTCACGGCCCAGGATCTCGGCGCCGTGGCGCCGCAGGGCCTGGCCGACGTGCGGTTCAGCGCCGCCGATCCCGCCGCGGGCCTGAGGTTCGCCCAGGAGGTCCACAGCCACACCGCCGGCCGCAAGGTCAATGTGCTGGCGATCTCGGGCGGCGGCTCGAACGGCGCCTATGGCGCGGGCGTGCTGGTGGGCTGGACCCAGGCGGGGAACCGGCCGGACTTCGACATCGTCACCGGCGTCTCGACCGGCGCCCTGACCGCGCCCTTCGCCTATCTCGGCAAGGACTGGGACCGCCGCCTGACCGAGGCCTACACCAGCGAGGCCGCCGACCGCATCCTGCAGAAGCGGGGCCTGGATCTCTTCTTCGCGCCCAGCATCTTCCGCAACCACGCCCTGCGCGACCTAGTGGCCAAATATGTCGATGCGCCGCTGCTCTATGCGATCGCCATCGAGCACGCCAAGGGGCGGCGGCTGATGATCGCCACCACCAATCTCGACACCGAGCAGACCATGATCTGGGACATGGGGGCGATCGCTTCGCGCGGCGACGCGGCGGCCTTGCAGCTGTTTCGCGAGGTGCTGGTCGCCTCGGCCAGCATCCCCGGGGTCTTTCCGCCCAGCCTGATCGAGGTCGAGGGCCCCAACCGCAAGTTCTCGGAGATGCATGTCGACGGCAGCGTCACCACCCCGTTCTTCGTCGCGCCCGAGACCTTGCTGCTGTCGATCCTGCCAGCGCAGGAGAGCACCGGGCCCGGCGCGGTTTCGGTCATCGTCAACGGCCAGATCGACGGGGGTTTCGGCTTCACCAAGGGCGACGCCCTGTCGATCCTGGGCCGCTCCTGGATCGCCATGAACAAGGCCCAGCTGCGCACCAACCTGACCGCCAACGCCGCCTTCGTCCGGCGCAACGGCGGGGTGTTCCGCTACACCGCCATCCCCGACGACGCCCAGGGCGACTTCTCGGGGCTGGACTTCGCGTCCGACGGGCGGCGAGCGCTGTTCAAGCTGGGCTACGCCCTTGGAAAGTCCGGCGCGGCCTGGGTCGCGCCGACGGATCCCTCGGCGAACCCGCCTAGTTCCACCCCGGCGGCGGCGAGCCGGTGAAACCGGCCATCTGCGCGGCCATCGCCTTCTTGAACGCCGGCCGGGCGGTGCAGCGCTCGACATAGGCGGCCAGGTTCGGCTGTTCGGCCAGCATCGCCTCGGGGACGTTGCGCAGCACGTCGGCCATCAGGAGGTCGCCGGCCGTAAAGCGGTCGCCGTCCAGATAGGGATGGTCGCCCAGCCGCGCGGAGAGCTCCGAGAGCCGCTGGCGCATCCAGCCCTCGGCCCTGGGCCGCGCGCCTTCGGTCCACGGCTGGCCGGCGCTGAAGACGTTGATCTCGGTCACCAGGGCCAGCGGCGTTTCCAGGGTGTTGAGGGCGCAGAACATCCAGGTCTGGACCCGGGCGCGACCGACCGGATCGCGCGGCATCAGGGCCTCCGAGCGCTCGGCGATGTGCAGCACGATCGCGCCGCTCTCGAACATCGCGACCTCGCCGTCGTCATAGGCCGGCACCTGGCCGAACGGCTGCTTGGCCCGGTAGGCCGTCTTGTCCTCGTGCAGCACGGTCTCGGTTTGGTAAGGCAGCCCCGCCTCCTCCAGCGCCCAGCGGACCCGCAGGTCGCGCACACGGCCCTGGGCGAAGGGCGGGACCCAGTTGTAGTGCGAGACGACGGCGGTCATTGGACGGTCTCCAGATAGGCGGCGAACTTGTCGAGCAGGCTGTTCCAGCCGCCCTGGTGGGCGTCGCGGGCCTCGATGGCCGCGAACGGCGCCTGATGGAAACGCATCAGGGTGCGGCCGCTGGCCAGTTCGAGGAAGGTCACGGTGATCAGGTTGTCGACGCCCCAGGCGCCGTTCTCCCAGCGGAAGGTCATGACGATCCGCTCGTTGGGGACGATCTCCTGGTAGACGCCCGTGCTCCACACCTCGTTCCCCTCGGGGCTCTTCATGCCCAGGCGATAGGTCCCGCCCACGCGGAGGTCCTGCTCGGCGCCGATCGGCTCGAAATTCTTGGGCCCCCACCAGCGCGTCAGGTGCCGCGGATCGGTCCAGACGCGGAAGACGAGGTCGCGCGGGGCGGCCAGGATGCGCTCGATCAGGAGCTCGTCGTCCTGGATCACGACGGTGTCGGTCATGGCTTGGATGTCCTGGGTTTCTGGGGCGGGGGCTTGTCGGTGGGAGAGGGGGCGTCCTTGGCCTGCAGCTGCGCGAGGTACTCGTCCAACCGATCGAAGCTGGCGTCCCAGAAGCGCCGATAGGGCTCGATCCAGGCGTGGGCGCGCTTGAGGGCGTCCGCCTCGAGCTTGCAGGGACGGACCTGGGCCTCGCGCGTGCGGCTGATCAGGCCGGCGGCCTCCAGCACCTTCAGATGGCGCGAGACGGCCGGCAGGCTGATGTCGAACGGCGCGGCCAGCTCGCTGACGCTAGCCTCGCCTTCGGTGAGGCGCGCCAGGATCGCCCGGCGAGTCGGGTCGGCGAGGGCGGCGAAGGTGGCGGAGAGGGGGTCGGTCATCTATTTAACGAAGAGGTTATTTAATGGGTTTGTTAAATTAGAGTCGCGAGGCGGTCAATGCCAAATGAATCCCTCTCTTCGGAGAGAGGGAGGGGCCCACGCGGAGCGTGGGAGGGTGAGTGGCTAGGGCCTTCGCACCCCCAGCGCCGCCAGGATGTCATCCGCTGTCCCGCCGGGATCGGCCAGGACCCGGGCGTTCGGGAACCGCAGGACCCTGTAGCCCAATCGCGTCAGCGTTTCCGTGCGCTGGTTGTCGTAATCCTCGCGTCCCTCATGCGCCGCGCCGTCCAGCTCGACGATCAGCTTGCCAGCCTCGCAGACGAAGTCCGCGAAATAGCGATCAATCGGGCGCTGTCGCGTGAACTTGAAGCCGCCCAGGCGGCGGTCACGGACCAGTTTCCAGAGGATCTTCTCAGCCAGGGTCTGAGTCTGGCGGAGACGTCGGGCCGTGGCGGTTCTGTCCATATCCATAGCGTGGACATGGCCATCGACCGGCCTCAACCGAAGGAATCGGAGTTTTTGGCCGGCGGGGTTCCACTCACCCTCCCACCGCTACGCGGCGGGCCCCTCCCTCTCTCCCGAGAGAGGGGTGTTAAGCTGCTAAGCCCCATGAACATCGTTCAGCCAAGCTGGCGTTAACCCTTTGCAAAGATGCGGGGTTGCGCCGAGCCGACTCCGTCTCTACACGGGCGCCTTAACCTGCAAGATGGTCGACAGCGGGCGCGCGGATGTGCGCGACCGTGTCTTTGCGCGAGTTAGCCATGCCCAAGAGAACTGACATCTCCTCGATCCTGATCATCGGCGCTGGTCCGATCGTCATCGGTCAGGCCTGCGAGTTCGACTATTCGGGCGTCCAGGCCTGCAAGGCCCTGCGCGCCGAGGGCTATCGGATCATCCTGGTCAACTCGAACCCCGCCACGATCATGACCGATCCGGACGTGGCCGACGCGACCTATATCGAGCCGATCACGCCGGAGATGGTCGCCAAGATCATCGAGAAGGAGCGCCCGGACGCGCTGCTGCCGACCATGGGCGGCCAGACCGCTCTGAACACGGCCCTGGCCCTGGAAGAGCAGGGCGTGCTGGCCAAGTTCGGCGTCGAGATGATCGGCGCCAAGGCCGAGGTCATCGACAAGGCCGAGGACCGCCAGAAGTTCCGCGACGCCATGGACAAGCTGGGCCTCGAGAGCCCGCGTTCGCGCGCCTGCCACACCCAGGAAGAGGCCATGGAAGGTCTGGAGTTCGTCGGCCTGCCGGCGATCATCCGCCCGTCCTTCACCCTGGCCGGCACCGGCGGCGGCATCGCCTACAATGTCGAGGAGTTCAAGGAGATCGTCGAGCGCGGCCTCGACCTCTCGCCGACCACCGAGGTGCTGGTGGAAGAGAGCGTCCTGGGCTGGAAGGAGTACGAGATGGAGGTCGTCCGCGACAAGGCGGACAACTGCATCATCGTCTGCTCGATCGAGAACATCGACCCGATGGGTGTCCACACCGGCGACTCGATCACCGTCGCCCCGGCCCTGACCCTGACGGACAAGGAATACCAGTGGATGCGCGCGGCCTCGATCGCCGTGCTGCGCGAGATCGGCGTGGAGACCGGCGGCTCGAACGTGCAGTTCGCCGTCAATCCCAAGGACGGCCGCATGGTCGTCATCGAGATGAACCCGCGGGTGTCGCGCTCGTCCGCCCTGGCCTCGAAGGCCACCGGCTTCCCGATCGCCAAGGTCGCCGCCCGCCTGGCCGTCGGCTACACGCTCGATGAGCTGAAGAACGACATCACCGGCGGCGCGACCCCGGCCTCGTTCGAGCCCAGCATCGACTACGTCGTCACCAAGATCCCGCGCTTCGCCTTCGAGAAGTATCCGGGCTCGGAACCCCTGCTGACCACGGCCATGAAGTCGGTCGGCGAGGTCATGGCCATCGGCCGCACCTTCAAGGAAAGCGTCCAGAAGGCCCTGCGCGGCCTCGAAACCGGCCTGGCCGGCTTCGACGAGGTCGAGATCCACGGCGCCGATGATCCGGACACCGGCAAGGCCGCCGTCGTCCGCGCCCTCGGCACGCCGACCCCCGACCGCCTGCGCGTGATCGCCCAGGCCTTCCGTCACGGCCTGACCGTGGAAGAGGTCAACGCCGCTTGTTCCTATGAACCCTGGTTCCTGCGCCAGATCGCCGAGATCGTCCGCCAGGAAGGCTGGGTGAAGGCCGGCGGCCTGCCGACCGACGCCGCCGCCTTCCGCGCCCTGAAGGCGCAAGGCTTCTCGGACAAGCGCCTGGCCCAGCTGACCGGCAAGACCGAGAACGAGGTCCGCGCCCTGCGTCAGGAGCTGTCCGTCCGCCCGGTCTTCAAGCGCATCGACAGCTGCGCCGGCGAGTTCCTGGCCTCGACGCCGTACATGTACTCGACCTACGAGACCGGCGCGCTGGGCCAGATCCCCGAGTGCGAAAGCGATCCGTCCTCGGCCAAGAAGGCCGTGATCCTGGGCGGTGGTCCCAACCGGATCGGCCAGGGCATCGAGTTCGACTACTGCTGCTGCCACGCGGCCTTCGCGCTGGACCAGATCGGCGTGGAGTCGATCATGGTCAACTGCAACCCCGAGACCGTCTCGACCGACTACGACACCTCCGACCGCCTGTACTTCGAGCCGCTGACGGCCGAGGACGTGCTGGAGTTGCTGCACGTCGAGAAGTCCAAGGGCACGCTGGCCGGCGTCATCGTCCAGTTCGGCGGCCAGACCCCGCTGAAGCTGGCCCACGCCCTGGAAGAGGCCGGCATCCCGATCCTGGGCACCAGCCCGGACGCCATCGACCTGGCCGAGGACCGCGAGCGCTTCCAGCAGCTGCTGAACGGCCTGAAGATCGCCCAGCCGGAAAACGCCATCGCCCGCAGCTGGGACGAAGCGCGCGCCGAGGGCGAGAAGATCGGCTTCCCGTTCGTGATGCGTCCGTCCTACGTGCTGGGCGGCCGGGGCATGGAGATCATCCGTGATCACGAGGCGATGGAGCGCTACATCGCCGGGGCCGGCGAAATCTCGCTCGAGCACCCGATCCTGCTGGACCACTATCTGAGCCGCGCCACCGAGGTCGACGTCGACGCCCTGTGCGACGGCAAGGACGTGTTCGTGGCCGGCGTGCTGGAGCACATTGAGGAAGCCGGCGTCCACTCGGGCGACAGCGCCTGCTCGATGCCGCCCTTCTCGCTGAAGCCGGAAACCGTCGAGGAGCTGAAGCGCCAGACGGTGCAGATGGCTCTGGCCTTGAACGTCCGTGGCCTGATGAACGTCCAGTTCGCGATCGAGGAGCCGCACAGCGACGCCCCGCGCATCTACGTGCTGGAAGTGAACCCGCGCGCCTCGCGCACCGTGCCGTTCGTGGCCAAGACCATCGGCCAGCCGGTGGCGGCCATCGCGGCCAAGATCATGGCCGGCGCGACCCTGGCGGAGTTCGGCCTGAAGGACACGCCCTATGACCACATCGCGGTCAAGGAAGCGGTCTTCCCGTTCGCCCGCTTCGCCGGCGTCGACACGGTGCTGGGTCCGGAAATGCGGTCGACCGGCGAGGTCATGGGCCTCGACTGGAAGCGCGACGGCGAGACCAGCATGGGCCCGGCCTTCGCCCGCGCCTTCGCCAAGAGCCAGCTGGGCGGCGGCGTGAAGCTGCCGACCAAGGGCACGGCCTTCGTGTCGGTCAAGGAAAGCGACAAGCCCTGGATCGTCGAGCCGGTGAAGCTGTTGCAGGCGGCCGGCTTCAAGGTGCTGTCGACGGAAGGCACCCAGGCCTATCTGGCCGAGCAGGGCGTACAGGTCGAGCACGTCAAGAAGGTGCTGGAAGGCCGTCCGCACATCGTCGACGTGATGAAGAACGGCGGCGTGCAGCTGGTGTTCAACACCACCGAAGGCAAGCAGGCGCTGGAAGACAGCTTCGAGATCCGCCGCACGGCCCTGATGATGAAGGTGCCGTACTACACGACCTCGGCGGGCGCCCTGGCCGCCGCCCAAGCCATCGCCGGCGCCCCGGCCGAGGCCTTGGACGTCCGCCCGCTGCAGAGCTACGCCTGATCCGGTTTCCCTCTCCCCTTGCGGGAGAGGGTGGCCCGAAG
>JAYRLX010000023.1:9812-19413 GCA_041905125.1 Caulobacter sp.
CGCGGCGGTTTTCGTTTGCGCGACCCCTCATCCGTCGCTTTCAGCGACACCTTCTCCCGCAAGGGGAGAAGGGGATGCTCACTCCACCCGAATCCCGTTCTTCACCTTGAAGCATCGCCGCTTCCCCAGCTCGGTGCCGCAGAAGCCGGGGTCCATGGTCCCTTCGTGCAGCATCACGTACGGGTCGCGGCGGCATTCGAACCAGGCCTTCTGGAAGGCGACGTGCTCGACGTCGCGGTGGAACACCGGCCGCTGGTCCACCGTGTAGAAGCGCGCCATGGCCGTAAGACCGCCGAAGCTGCCTCGGCCGTTGACCAGGCCGCACACCTGTCCGGTCCGGGTGGCCCAGACCGCGCCCAGCTCAAGCGGGCTGCGCTGGTTCAGTCGCGCTTCCAGGTTCGCCCGCACCTGCCGCCATTCGGCGCGGGCGACCGGCGCGTAGCGGTCCCGCTGGGCGGGCGTGGGCTGGCGCTTTGAGCCGTTGTCCTGCTCGAACCGGACCAGGTCGGCCACCGTGAACGCAAAAGCGCCGAGCGTCCCGACGACCGCGATCGCCGACAGGATCAGCGGCGTCCACGACCGCCCGACCGCGCGTGTTCCGAAATCCCTGATCGCCATGGCGTCCCCCCACGCGAGCAGCTTTGGCGGCGGAGTTCGAAATTACAAGTATAAACTAATTACGGCCGTAGTTTTTCTGGGGCTGGCCGCAACCTGCGGACGCGGGCTGTTCCCGTTCGCCGCGGATGCTATGCAGCCTCTCTGCCTCCAGAGGGAATCCATGCGTCCGCTGAAGTCCGTGTCCCGCGAGCAGGTGCTGTTCGCCGCTGTCATGACGACCGTTCCGATCTTGCTGTGCGGCTTCCTGTTCGGCTTCGACATCCCCCTGGCGTCGGCGAGGTTCTGGAGCGTCGCCAAGAACGACATGATCTCGATGACGGCGGCCTACGAGGCCTTCGTGCGTCAGCCGTGGACCTTCCCGCTGGGCATGGTCTCGGGGCTGCTGCCCAAGCCCGTCTCGATCGTCTTCACCGACAGCATCCCTTGGCTGTCGATCTTGCTGAAGGCCCTGGGGTTGGGCGGGGTGTTCAATCCGCTGGGCCTGTTCCTGGCGCTGTCCTACCCGCTGCAGGCCTGGGGCATGGCGACCCTGCTGCGCGCCTTGGGCGTCGAGGGGCGTGTTCCGCTGCTGCTGGGCGCGGTTCTGGCCCTGACCTATCCCAGCTGGCTGGCGCGCCAGTTCGGCCATATCGCCCTGTCGGGGCATTGGCTGATCCTGTTCGCCCTGGCCCTGTCGGTGGCGTCGGCCCGGTTCGGCTTGAGCTGGCGGCGGATCGGCGGCTTCGCGGCCCTGGCGGCGCTGGCCACCGGCGTCCATGCCTATCACCTGGTTCCGATCGGCGCCTGCTTTGGCGCGGCCCTGCTGTCCGAACTCATGCAAGCCCGCCCGCTGGCCTGGCGGCGGGTTCCGCTGGCGGCTCTGGCCGTGCTGGCCGCGGTCGGAGTCTCGGCGGTGGTCCTCGGCTACGGCGAAGGGCGCGGGCCGACCGGCGGGGCGGCGGCCCTGGGCTTCTATGCGATGAACCTGCTGGGTCCCGTCCTGCCGCAGGCCTCGGCCCTGCTGGGCCAGAGGTGGGACGGCGCCTGGTTCTCGGGCGTGGTCGACCCCACCGGCGGCCAGGCCTTCGAGGGTTATCAATATATGGGCGCGGGCGCCTTGCTGCTGCTGGCGGTCGCCGCGCTGGGCCTGGCCGCTCGCCGCGTCCGGGGCGAGCGCGCGCCGGCCGGCGCCCTGGCGCGGTGGGCGCCGCTGGCGCTGGCCATGCTGGCGCTGACGGTGTGGGCGGTCGGCTGGGAGATCTATTACGGGACGCATCTGGTCGCCAGCCTGCCCCGGCCCGGCGGCGCGCTGGCCGAGCTGGTCGGCGGCTTCCGCGCCTATGGCCGTTTCTTCTGGGCGCCCGGCTATCTGCTGCTGGCCCTGAGCGTCGCGGCCGCCGCGCGCCTGCCCTTCAAGCTGGGCGTGAGCCTGCTCGCCGCGGCGACGCTGCTGCAGATCGCCGACACCAGCGGCCTGCGCCAGGGCGTGCGGTCGGTCTTCGCCGGCCCCGACCGCCTGGACATTCCCGCCCGAGCCTTCGAGACCCCCGCGCTTCGCGGCCGTCCCTGGGTCTTCGCCCCGACCTATTTCTGCTCGCCCTCGCACAAGGACCTGCGGGTGATGAACCAGTGGATCCTGGCGGCCGTGCGCACCGGCGGGACCACCAACACCTTCTCGACCGCCCGCACCAACGACGCGCCCTGCGAGCAGCTGCCCGCCGACATCGGCCGCGACGCCGCGCCAGGCGACCGCCGGATCACGGTGACCATGGCCAACGGGCAGCTGCTGGGCGGCTTCCTGCAGCCCCTGGCCGCGCGTTCGGACTGCTATCGCACCCTGCGGGGCGTGATCTGCGGTCGCGACCTGGAGGGGCTGGGCCTGCAGCGCGTCATCCGGGGCGAGCTTTCCGACGGCGGCCGCGTCGGCCGGTCCCTGCGGCTTGACCGGACGCCCCCGCCGGCTGGGCTGCGCTCGGGCTGGGCCAAGCTGGATCCTGGCGGCAAGGGTCTTTGGACGCTCGGTCACCGGGCGGTGTTCGAGCTGCGCGCCCCGCCCTCCGCGGCGACCAGGGACTTCTTTGTCGACGTGGTGGCGATCGGCTTTTCGGACATGCCGCTGCGGCCCCAGCACGTGACGCTCTACGCCGGCGACCGCAGGCTGAACTCGGTGGAGGTGGGCCCCACCGACTTCGGCGCCTACCGGTTCCGCGTGCCGGGCGGCGCGTTCCAGCCCGATCAGCTGGTGACCTTCGCCTTCGACCTGCCCGACGCCCGCGCCAGCCTGGACCGGCGGGTTCTGGGCATCGGCGTCCAGGAGATCATGATCCGGGAGTAGCCGCCCTTCACCGCTTCCGGGCGATCACCGCGATCGACAGGCCGAAGGGGAGGCCCGGGCCCGAGGCGAGGGGCGCCTCGAGGCTGAACACCCCGGCCAGGACCTTGTTCAGCCAGGTCGGCGGCATGGCGTCGTCGGCGCTCTGGTCGCCCAGCAGGCGCTTGGCGGTGCGCTGCGCGGCGGCCAGCGGAAACAGCAGGCTGTTGAAATAGGTCGCCGTCTCGACCGTCAGGTCGGCCTGCTCGAACAGGGCGCGATAGGCCGGCAGCCGGTAGCGGCGCTTGTGATGGTGCAGGACATCGTGGTGGCTCCACATCCACGGATAGGCCGGCACCGTGGTCAGGATCGCGCCGCCCGGCTTGACCAGCCGCGCCAGGGCCGCCACCGAGCCGGCGTCGTCGTCGACATGCTCGACCACGTCGAAGGCGCAGACCAGGTCGAAGCTCTCGGGGGCGTAGGGCAGACCGTCGGGCAACAGGCCCGCGTCGATCGCCAAACCCAGCCGCTGGGCGGCGTAGGCGCGGGACTCATCGTCCGGCTCCAGCGCCGCGACGGTTCCGAACTCGCGCAGCAGCGGGACATTGCCGCCCGCGCCGCAGCCGACTTCCAGGATCTTCGCGCCCGGCGGCGGGGCCAGGCTCTGGAGCAGGCGACGCAGGATCCTGCGCCGGCCGACGAACCACCAGTGGTCGGTCTCCAGTTCGCGGATGCGGTCGTAGATCAGGCGGTCCATGACGCGTCCTTGCCCGAATTCGGCGCGTGGGCGAAGACCCAGAAGTGACTGAGCAGGAAGAGCGTCATGGTATAGCTGGCCACCGCGGCGCCCTGGGCGGCGACGTCGAACAGGCCGCCGTGCGGCGCCAGCCAGCGGGCCAGGGTCAGGACGCCCTGATTGACGGCGAAGGCCAAGGCGACCGCCAGCGCATAGCGCATCGGCGCGCGCGGCCTGGCCTGGCGGGCGCGGAACACGAAGAGCTTGCTCAGGGCGAAGCTGACGCAGATCCCGACCGCATAGCCGATGGCGTTGGCCAGGTGCGCCGACAGATGCAGGCCCACGTCCAGGGCCACGATGATCGAAAAGCCCACCAGGGTGTTGATCACGCCGGCCAGGCCGTAGCGCAGGGCCGAGAGCAGGAAATCGCGCCGCGCCGGCGTCAGCAGCGCGCTCAAGCGGCCGGGTCCTCTCGCGAGCCATGGGGCGGCTCGAAGCCGTAGCGGTCCATGACCACGTACAGCGGCCGGCCCTTCACCTCCTGATAGATGCGGGCGACGTATTCGCCCAGCGAGCCGATCGCCAGCATCTGCAGGCCAAAGCTCAGCAGGATCACCACCATCAGCGACGGATAGCCCGGCACGTCGCGGCCCCACAGCAGGGTGCGGACGACGAGCCCCGCCGCCGCCAGCACCGCCAGCACGCCCGCGGCCAGGCCGACATAGCTCCACACTCGGATCGGCGCGGTGCTGAACGAGGTGATGCCGTCGAGGGCGAAGTTCCAGAGCTTCCAATAGCGCCACGAGCTGGTCCCGGCCGCGCGCTCGGGACGGGCGTAGGGGATGGCCTCCTGGCGGAAGCCGACCCAGGCGAACAGGCCCTTCATGAATCGATTGCGCTCGGGCAGCTGGCGCAGCACCTCGACCACCCGCTTGTCCATCAGACGGAAGTCGCCGGCGTTGTAGGGCAGGTCGACGTCCGACAGCCGGTTGAAGGCGCGATAGAAGCCCTGGGCCGTGAAGCGCTTCAGCGGCGTGTCGGCCTTGCGGTCCACGCGCACGCCATAGGCGACGTCCGCGCCGTTCTCCCAGGCCTCGACGAAGCGGCTGATCAGCTCGGGCGGATCCTGCAGATCAACGTCGATCGGCACGACCATGTCGCCGGTCGCGGCGTCCAGCCCCGCCGACATCGCCGTCTCCTTGCCGAAGTTGCGGGCCAGGTTGATGATCTTGATGCGCGGGTTTCGCTGATGATGGGCCAGCAGCACCGCCAGGGTGTGGTCCCGGCTGCCGTCGTTGACGCAGACGATCTCGTAGTCGAGGCCCAGCTGGGAAAGCGTGTCCTCGATCTGCGCGAAGAACAGGTCCAGCACCGCCTGCTCGTTGAAGCACGGGGCGACGATCGACAGTCGCTTGCCCGTCCGCGAGCGGGTCGGGGCGACGGCCTGGACGGGAGCGTTGGCGGAAACCATCCCGACGGTTTAGCGGTGTTGCGCGCGCGGGGCGAGGGGTCAGGACGGCTCGTCGGAGTCCGGCGGGATCTGATAGATGATCGGCACGATGCAGCCGTGATAGCCGGCGGGGCGCGGCTTGGGCCGGGCCGAGTTCACCAGCATATGGGCGGCCTGGCCGAAGGCCGGGGTGGGTTGCGAGGCCAGCACCTCGATCGCGCCGATCTGGCCCCACGGCGCCACGTCGAAGCGGACGATCGCCCAGCCGCCGACCCGGCGGTTGCTGAAGGCCTGCGGATAGCTCATCGGCGAGGGCAGGTTCATCTGCTCGCGGGTGATGTCGCAGGCATCCTCCGGGCGCTCGAAGGCGGCGTTCTCGGGGCGGGCCGGGGGCGCGCTGATCGCGGGACGCGCCTTGACGAAGGTGCGGCAGCCGGTGCGCGCTGGCCCGGGCTGGAACCGGCTCTTGGCGGTGGCCTCCGCCGTCGCCTTGGTCAGGGTCGGATCGCCATGCTGGACGGCCGTCTTGACGTTCCGGACCGCGCCCTTTTCGTCGATGTCGAAGGTGAGGGCGGCCCAGGGCGGATCGACGCTCTTGTCGTCGAACGGGCGCAGGTCCGGATAGACCCAGGTCGCCGGCCGCCGCCGGACGCCCTTGTAGCAGTCGCCCGTCGCGTTCAGCGTTTGATAGATGACCGGCGCGGCGTTGCGGCCCTCGACGGCGGCGATCTCGAACAGCTTGGCCGGCGAGGCCTCGGCCAGCGGGACATAGGTCGGCGCGGCGTCCACCGAGCAGCCGCTGA
The DNA here is from genome assembly GCA_041905125.1 of Caulobacter sp. Classification (GTDB taxonomy): domain Bacteria; phylum Pseudomonadota; class Alphaproteobacteria; order Caulobacterales; family Caulobacteraceae; genus Caulobacter. The sequence goes on from JAYRLX010000023.1 coordinate 15,710, forward strand.
GCGGCGCGCCCGGCGCGAAACGCCAGCTGGCGATGATCGCCGTCTGATCCTCGGTCCCCCAGTAGCTGGCGGCCCCGCCCTTCAGGTCCGTCACCCGTCCTTCGGCGTTGACCGAGAAGGTGAACACCTGGCTGGTCGGCGGCTTGGGCGGAACATAGTCGAGGAGGGGGACCGGCGGCGGCGACCACACGCGCCAGGTCTTAGGCGGCAGCGGAGCGCCCTCGACCAGCCGCGCCGTCCCGCCGGCGCAGGTCACCGTCGCGGGCGGCGCTGCGAAGCTGACCACCCGGGTGGTCGCGGCGGGATCCTCCGGCGCGGGGAGGGTGGCGGCCTGCGCGGCCCCGGTCAGCGACGACAGAGCGGCCAGGGCCGCGAACAACACACCGCGCATGGAGGCTCCACGATCTAAGGTTGATGGAGCTATTCACGTCGCCCAGACGGGGTCAAGCGCACTCGGGGTTTGCGAAACCCTTGTGACAACGCGTCTCAGAAAGATGACCCCACGTCTCAAAGGACGGGGAGAGCCGGGCGCCTTCCTTGACAGCGTCCGGTCCGGTTTCGAGAAGGTCGCCCAAAGGTAGAGTCCGCCCGCGCGCCCCGGCGTCCGGGCTCAGGAGTGGAGAGCGTCCATGGCCACGGCGGCGGCGGTAGGCTTGAGCGGGACAACCCCGATCGATCAACTGCTCACTGGGCAGAAGTGGAGCAGCGCCAATCTGACGATCGCGTTCCCGGCCGTCTCCACGGACCTCGGCTATGCGGTGAGCGCCTCGGATTTCGCGGGGCTGTCGTCGGCCGAAAAGACGGCGTTCAGCACCGTCCTGTCGCGATGGGCGGAGGTCAGCGGACTGACCTTCAGCGAAGTGTCCGACCCGAAGACGGCGGACATCTCGATCTATTGGTATCGATCGTCCAGCAACCCCACCGCCCAGATCGTCGAGCATATCGAGAATTCTGAGCGGGCGGGCGACATCCAGCTGGGCGCCGGCGTGAGCAGCGGCGATCTCTCGTCTCCGGGGACCTTCGGCTATTTCGCGGCGCTTCAAGTGATCGGCGCGGCCCTGGGGCTGAAGGCGCCCAGCGCCAGCGCCAGCGGCTTTCCATCCTCGGACGCGGTCTATGTCTACGACTCGGTGATGAGCCAGTTCAGCCATTCGGGCGCGAGTCTCGGCACGATCGCCTCGGGCAGCTATCCGCAGCTGCCGATGGCGAACGACATCGCCGCGATCCAGTATCTCTATGGCCAGAATGGCGCCTCGAGCGCCGATACGACCTACTATTTCAATCCCTCCTCCGATGTCGTCCTCCGACCGTTGGTCGACAACAGCGGCGCTGACGCCTTCGACTTCGGGGCCTATTCGACCAACCTGACCATCGACCTGCGACCGGGAGGCTGGACGGACCTGGGCCGTCAGTACGCGGTGCTGGACACCGGCAATTCGTCGGTCAAGCCGCCGGGCAACATCGTCCTGCCCCTCAGCGGCACGGTGATCGAGAACGCCTATGGCGGGTCGGGCAACGACGTCATCATCGGCAACGCGTCCGCCAACCAGCTGCGCGGCGGCGGCGGCGACGACGTCTTGAAGCCCGGCGCGGGGAACGACTTCCTGATCGGCGGGGCTGGAAACGACACCTTCGACTTTTCCGACGGAGCCGGCGGCAGCAAGGACATCTACGATCTCCAACAAGGCGATGTGATCAAGCTGCGCGATGTCGTGGCGGGCGGAATCCTCCTTCAGAGCAATAGCGGCCTGACCACCGGCCAGGTCGCCCATTGGACGAATGGCGTTGTCACCATGCTGTACGTCGGGCTGGACGCGACGCCCGGCGCGGACCTGAGCATCTACCTGGAAGACAGCTTCCTTCACTCCGAGCTGGTGGTCAGCGGAAATACGATCCGCTACATTCCCGACTCCGCCGGCCCGCAGGTGATGTCGGTCACATCGCCCGCCGGCTGGAACGCGGCTGGCGATGTCATCCACTTCAACGTCACCTTCCATGAGGCGGTCACCGTCACGGGCGCGCCGCAGCTGGCGCTGACCATCGGTTCGACCACCCGCTACGCCAACTACGCCAGCGGATCGGGAAGCAGCTCGCTCGATTTCACCTATGTCGTCCAGAGCGACGATCTCGACACCGATGGGCTGTCGGTCAATGCGCTGAGCCTGAACGGCGCGACGCTGAAGGACGCCGGCGGCCACGACGCCAGCCTGACCCTCAACAACGTGGCCTCGATGGCGCGGGTTTGGGTCGATGGAGCGGGCCCTGTCGTCTCGTCGGTCTCGACGCCGTATTCCACGACCTACAAGCCTGGCGACACGCTGGACTTCACGGTCAGTTTCAACGAGGCGGTCGTCGTCACGGGGACGCCGAAGCTGTCCGTGGCGATCGGCTCGATGGTTCGGCAGGTCGACTATGTCAGCGGATCGGGAAGCACGGCGCTCGTCTTCCGCTACACCGTCCAAAGCGGCGACAGCGCCAACGGGGTCAGCGTCGGCATGCTGTGGGCCGACAATGGGACGCTGAAGGACGCGGCCGGCAACGCCGCCGACCTGACGCTGAACTATGTCAGCTCGGGCTACGGCGTGCGGGTCGACGGGATCGCCCCGGTCGTCAGCTCGGTCTCGGTTCCGACGAACGCCGTCTACAAGGCCGGCGACGCGCTGACCTTCACGGTCAATTTCGATGAGACAGTCAACGTCACCGGAACGCCGCAGCTGGCCCTCACCGTGGGCTCGACCACGCGCCAGGCTGACTATGTCAGCGGCTCGGGGACCTCGGCCCTGGTCTTCCGCTACACCCTCCAGAACGGTGAGACGGACGCCGACGGGATCACGATCGGCGCCTTGGGCCTGAACGGCGGCACGGTGAAGGACGCGGCGGGCAACACCGCCAGCCTGACCCTGAACAGCGTCGGCGCGACCTCGGCGGTGCTGGTCGACGCGGTGCGCCCCTTCAACAACGCGGTCTATGTTCCCGACTCCGGATACTACAGAGCCGGCGACACGCTGACGTTCAGCCTCGGCTTCTCGGAGCGCGTCGTCGTCACCGGAACGCCGCAGCTGGGGCTGACCGTCGGCTCGGCCACGCGCCAGGCGGACTATGTCGGCGGCTCCGGCAGCGACACGCTGATCTTCCGCTACACGATCCAGGCCGGCGATCACGCGCCCAGCGGCGTCGGCGTCAGCGGCCTGACGCTGAACGGCGGGACGCTGAAGGACCAGGCCGGCAACGCCGCCTCGCTGGCCGCCACCGGCGCGTCCAGCGCGCGGATCGACATGGCCCCGCCCGTCGTCACCTCCGTCTCGGTCCCGGCGGCTGGCGCCTACAAGGTCGGGGATGCGCTGACCTTCACCGTCGCCCTGGACGAGGCGGTCACCGTCATCGGCGCGCCGCAACTGGCCCTGACCGTCGGGTCGACCGTCCGCCAGGCCGACTATGTCAGCGGCTCGGGAAGCTCGACCCTGGTGTTCCGCTACACCGTCCAGAGCGGCGACAACGACGCCGACGGGATCGCCGTCGGCGCCCTGGGGCTGAACGGCGGGACGCTGAAGGACCAGGCCGGCAACGCGGCCAACCTGACGCTGAACGGCGTCGGCGCGACCGCCGGCGTGCTGGTTGACACCACGGCGCCGACCGTCAGCACGGCGACGGGCCCGGCGGCGGGCGTCTACAAGACCGGCGACGCCCTGAACTTCACGGTCAAT
>JAYRLX010000413.1:0-3403 GCA_041905125.1 Caulobacter sp.
GCCTCGGCCAGGGACAGGCCCGTCAGCTTGACGTCGGAGACCAGAATCCGCTGCTTCTCGGGCAGGCTGGCCAGGGCGCGGTCCAGCTCCAGCCCAACGGAAGGCTCGGGCTCGTCGGCGGCCAGGAACGCGATGTGGTCCTCGATCGGCAGGGTCTGGCGGATCTTCCGCCGGCGCCAGTGGTCGATCAGCTTGTAGCGCGCCACCGCGTGCGCCCAGGCGGTGAACGACTGGGACGGGTCCCAGGTCGACCGCTTCAGATGCACCGCCAGCAGCGTCTCCTGCACAAGGTCCTCCACATCGCCAGGCGCGCCGGCCATCCGACGCGCGAAATAGGCGCGAAGCCGGGTCCCGAGCAGGGCCAGGCAGGCGCGATAGGCCGAGGTGTCGCCCTCCAGCCCGCGCAGCATCAGCGCCTTCAAACGGGTCTCGGTCTCCGTCACGCCCACCCCTATTCGCGCGCGAGTCCCCAATGGTTACACAGCCGCGCTCGCGGCCGGAACCTGCGCCGCAAGATCGGTCGAAATTTTGTTCGAAGACCGGTGTAACCTCGGACAGTTCCGCTTCGTACTTCCCCACGACCGAGCGGTGATAGGGCCGCCTCGGCGCGAAACGCTTAGGAGAAACCCCATGAACCGCACCGCTTCCGCCGCCCTCGCCGCCGTCTTCGCGCTCAGCGCCGGTGTCTCGATGGCCGCCGCCGACGAACACATGAAGGGCAAGGGCGACACCGAAAAGTGCTACGGCGTCGCCAAGGCCGGCCAGAACGACTGCAAGGCGGGCGCGGGCACCTCGTGCGCCGGCACCTCGAAGACCGACTACCAGGGCGACGCCTGGAAGATGGTCAAGAAGGGCACCTGCACGACGATCAAGACCCCGACCGGCATGGGCTCGCTGACGCCGAAGGCCTAAGCCTCCGCCAACCCGCCGTCGGCGACCGCGGCTCCGCGCTTCATCCCCCCCACACCGCGCGGACCTCCAGCGACCTCGTCGGCGGCGGGCCCCTTTTCCCCAAGCACCCGTCTCCCCCATGATCACCGCCGGCCTTGGCCTGAAACCCGAGCACTATGCCGACGCCCTGGCGGCGACGGCCGAGGGCCTGTGGTTCGAGGTCCATCCTGAGAACTACATGTCGGCCGGCGGACCCCGGCTCTCGGCGCTGGAGGCGATCCGCGCGCGCCGGCCGCTTTCCCTGCATGGCGTGGGCCTGTCGCTGGCCGCAGACGCCGACCCGGACCGGGAGCACCTGGCCGCCCTCAAGCGCCTGGCCGATCGGTTCGAGCCGTTCGTCGTCTCGGAGCACCTGGCCTGGTCGACCCATCGCGGGACGCACCAGCCCGACCTGCTGCCCTTCCCGCGCACAAGAGCCGCGCTGGACCGCGTCGCCGACAATATCGACCAGATGCAGGAGGCGCTGGCCCGCCGCGTCCTGATCGAGAACCCGTCGCTGTACCTGCCGCTGAAGGGCCACGACCTGGACGAGGTCGACTTCCTCAAGAGCCTGGTCGCCCGCACCGGCTGCGGCCTGCTGGTCGACGTCAACAACGTCTTCGTCAGCGCCAGCAACCTCGGCTACAGCGCCGAGGCCTATCTGGACGCCCTGCCCGCCGAGGCGATCGGCGAGATCCACCTGGCCGGCCACGGCGACGATGAAGGCGGCTCCGGCCTGCTGATCGACACCCACGGCGCGCCGGTGGCCGAGCCGGTCTGGACTCTCTACCGCCGCCTGATCCGCCGGATCGGCCCGCGGCCCACGCTGATCGAGCGCGACGACGATATCCCCGCCTTCGTCACGCTGATGGCCGAGCGCGACCGCGCCGCCGCCGAGCTCCTCGCAGCGGAGCGCGTCGATGCCTGAGCTGCTCGATTTCCAGGACGCCTTCGTCGCGGCGATCGCCGGCCAAGGCGCGGCCCTGTCCTCGTGGCTGGACCACGGCGACCACCCTGGCCTCGCGGTCTATCGCAACACCATCGCCAAGGGCTGCGTCGACGCCCTGGCGGCGAACTTCCCGACCGTCCAGTCGATGGTCGGCGAGGACTGGTTCCGCGCCGCCGCCGCCCTGTTCGCCCGCGAGGCTCCGCCGACCGGCGCCGCCCTGCTGGACTATGGCGCGGACTTTCCGACCTGGCTGGAAAGCTTCCCCCCCGCCGCCGAGCTGCCCTATCTCGCCGGGATCGCCCATCTCGACCGTCTGTGGACCGAGGCTCTGTTCGCGGCCGAGAACGCGACCCTTGATGCGGCCGCCCTCTCGCGTCTCGCGCCCGAAGCCCTCGCCGAGACGCGGCTGGCGCTTCACCCCAGCGTCCGCTTCGCCGCGTTCGACGCCGGCCTGCCCGGCCTGTGGCGCGCGGCCCGCGACGGCGCCGAAGATCTCGAGCTCTGCGAGACGCCGCAGACCTTGCTGCTGGCCCGCCAGGGCCGGGCGGTGGCGAGCCGCGTGGTCGGCGCCGCCGAGACCGCCTTCCTGCGCGCCTGCCGTGATGGCCTCACCGCCGCCGAGGCCGCGCAGACCGCCGCGACCGCCGATCCCGACACCCCGTTTGCTCCGCTTTTCGCCGCCCTGATCGCCGACGGCGTCTTCGCCGGCTCACCCTAGAGGACCATCCCGATGACCGACTTTTCAACGGCGCTGCGCGCGCCGATGACCCTGCTCGCCCGTACGACTGAAAAGCTGCTGCCCGAGGACGTGCTGTTGCTGGTCGCCCGCCTGGGCGTCGCCAGCGTGTTTTTCCTGTCGGGCCGCACCAAGGTCGATGGGATCCTGCACATCACCGACGGGACCTACGCCCTGTTCGAGAGCGAGTACCATGTGCCGCTGCTGCCGCCAGCCGTCGCCGCTCACGCGGCGACCTATGCCGAGCACCTGTTCTCGATCCTGCTGGTGCTGGGCCTGTTCACCCGCTTCTCCGCCCTGGCGTTCCTGGGCATGACGGCGGTGATCGAGATCTTCGTCTATCCCGACGCCTGGCCCACCCACCTGTCCTGGGCGGGCCTGCTGTTGCCGCTGATCGCGCGCGGCGGCGGTCGGTTCAGCCTGGATCGGGCGCTGAAGATCCCGTGAGCCGCGTGGGCTAGTGGATCGTCGGCGCCCTCGGCACCGGCTTGCGCCACAGCTGCGAGCTCAGGGCGTTGGCGAGGCCGACCCAGCCCAGGTCGGGGGCAGTGCCGCCACCGACCTTGCGCGCCTCGATCGCATAGGCCGCCGAGGCCGCCAGCGAGGCGGTCGCCGCGCTGAGCTGGCCGCCCAGGCGCTTGGCGCCCAGGCCCAGCCACAGGGCGTTGAAGCCCTGCACCAGGCTCCAGATCGTCAAGGCGCGCGTCCGGGCCGGGCTGGACGGCGCGTTCCAGGTGCGCAGGCCCGACAGGGTCATGGCGATGAACAGCGGCGGCAGCAGCAGGCTG
>JAYRLX010000024.1:0-19276 GCA_041905125.1 Caulobacter sp.
CTCCTACGCCAAGTCCAAGTCGGACGGCACGGCCGCCACGCTGCGCTACATCGACCTGAACTACCTTCCGGCCGGCGCCGCCACGCCGGTGATCCCGAAGTACAACGGCGTCTCGATCCTGCCCGCCCTGGCCGGCATCACGCCGGGCGCCAACAACCGCAAGACCCGTGTCGACAACGACGGCTTCACCGAGAACAAGCAGGCCAGCTTCAGCGGCAAGCTGACGTACGACCTCGGTTTCGCGAACCTGATCTCGGTCACCTCGTACCAGGACTGGAAGTACAACTTCTCGGCCGACGTCGACGGCACCAACCTGGCGGTCAACGGGACCGCGCCGAACGTGACCAGCCCGATCGCGCCGGGCGTCGGCGTCAGCAATTCGGGTCCCTATCACTCGACCTCGTTCACCCAGGAAGTGCGCCTGACGTCCAAGGGCGAGGGGCCGCTGTCCTACGTGGTCGGCGCCTTCTACGCCGACGCCAAGACCACCCGCGACTTCCAGCGCGGCCCGGCCCTGATCCTGGCCAAGTGGACTGGCTGGCAGAGCACCCGCAGCGTCGCGGCCTTCGCGGGCGTCGACTACAAGTTCCCGACCAACACGACGGTCAGCGGCGCGGTGCGCGTCAACAACGAGCGGATCGAGGACAGCTTCGTCAACCTGCTGCCCACGGCTACGGTCTATGTCTCGCCGACCAGCATCGGCACCTGCGGCGCGGGCAGCCAGCTGTGCGCCGGCAGCAATGAGGACACCGCCGTCACCTGGAAGCTGTCGCTGAACCAGGAGCTGGCGCCGCGCGTCTCGGTCTATGCCAGCGCCGCCACCGGCTATAAGGGCTTCGCCTACGACATCTCGTCGGGCTACACCCCGCTACGCACCCAGAACCCAGTGCAGCCCGAAAAGTCGAACTCGTACGAGGCCGGCCTGAAGAGCCGTTTCCTCGACAACCGACTGCAGCTGAACATCGCGGCCTTCTACACCGACTACGACAACTTCCAGGCTCAGTCGTCGCAGTACATCAACGGCGCCCTGCAGCAGAAGCTGAACAACGTCGGCAAGCTGCGCACCAAGGGCCTTGAGGTCGAAGCTCAGGCCATGCCGGTCGAGTGGCTGCGCCTGGACGCCTCGGCCGCTTACACCGACGCCAAGGTGATCTCGTTCCCGAACGCGGCCTGCTATCCGGGCCAGGCGCAGACGGGCGTGGGCTGCGCGCCCTCGACCAACCCGCCGGGCCTCGGCAACGTCCAGGACCGTTCGAACACCCAGCTGCCCAACAGCCCGAAGATGAAGATCAACCTGGGCGGCACGATCACGCGTGAGCTGGCCAGCGACCTGACGGGGGTCTTCACGGTCAACTACCAGTACCAGAGCAAGGTCAACTTCGACCTGCTGGGCAACCCGCTGGCCGATCAGAAGGCGTACGGCGTGCTGAACGCCTCGGCGTCGGTCGCGCGCGGCGACGTCAAGGCGACCCTGTTCGTCAACAACCTGCTGAACGAGCACTTCGTCACCGGCATCGGCGACGGCTTCGGCTCATACGGCGTCCACTTCGTGACCCAGGTCCTGTCGCGCGACAGCAACCGCTACTTCGGGCTCAAGGTGGAAACCAAGTTCTAGGCCGTCCTCCCCGGACGAACCTCTGCGATGGGGAGCGGGCTTGCCTGCTCCCCTCTTTTTTGTTCGCGTTCCAAGATCAGGAGATCGTCATGCGAAACGCCCTCTCCCGCCGCCTGTTCGGTCTGATGGCCGGCGCCTCGGCCTGTCTCGCCGCCCTGGGCGCGCACGCCGCGCCGGGTGATTGGGTCAATGGCGTGCTGGCCAGCCCGACGCCAAAGGAGCCGCCGGCCTTCGCCCTGCCGGTCGCCGCGCCGCTGGCGAACCCGGCGCGCGAAGCCTGGGCCCAGCAGGATCCCAAGCAGCGCCTCGTCTACAACGTCTCCAAGCCGACCCTAACCCTGATGCCGGGCGGCCCGGCGGCCGACAAGGACGCCCCGGCGGTGATCCTGGTCCCCGGAGGCGGCTTCCAGTTCCTGGCGATGGACAACGAGGGCTATGACGTGGCCAAGCGCCTGGCGCCGCAGGGCGTTCGGGTCTTCATCCTGAAGTACCGGACCATCCCCCTCCCCGACAGCTTCGATGGCTTCAAGGCGGCGCTGGCCGGCACGTTCCAACGCGGCGAAGGCGCTGAGGCGCGCGACCGTCAGGCGCCCTACGCCGTCGCCGACGCCCAGGCGGCGATCCGCGCGGTCCGCGAGCACGCGGACGAATGGCATGTCGATCCGAAGCGGGTGGGCGTGCTCGGCTTCTCGGCCGGCGCGATGACGGTGCTGGGCGCGCTGCAGGCCAACGCGCCCGACGCCCGTCCGGACTTCGCGGGCATGATCTATGGCCCGACGCAGTCGAGCGTGGTCCCGTCCAACGCGCCGCCGCTGTTCGCGGCCCTGGCCGCCGACGATCGCTTCTTCCGGTCGCAGGACTTCAGCCTGATCCAGAACTGGCGCGCCTCGGGCGCGTCGGTGGAGCTGCACCTCTACAGCGCCGGCGGCCACGGCTTCGCCTCGCAGCCGCATGGCGCGACCAGCGACGCCTGGTTCGACCAGTACGCGCTGTGGCTGAAAGCAATGAAATTCGCGCCGCAGGGCTACTTTTCAGTGTCATCCCGGAAGCCTCGCAGAGGCTATCCGGGACCCAGGGGCCGGCGCACTGCGGTTGCCCCTGGGTCCCGGCTCTCCGCTTCGCTACAGCCGGGATGACACGGCGGTGTTTAGGCGCTCCAGGCCAGCACCCGCCGCGAGACCCCGAGGACGCTCTCCAGGCGCGACGTCACCGCCTCACCGTTCAGCGTGACCGCACGGCTCTCGGCGGCGGGCAGGACAAGCTGGAGCACTTCGGCCGGCGCTGAAGTCCCACCTTGCCAAGCGGCGGTAATCGCTAGCGCCCCGGCGCTCGCCTCAACCGTGACGGCCCACCCCTGCGCCGCCGCCGGATCGCGCGGCGCGGCGTCGGCTTCGTCGAAACCGGTCCAGCTCATGGAGCCCTCGGCCGGGGGATAAAGCAGCACGCCCGGCTGAGGCTTGGCCGCGCCAAAGCCCGCCGGCGCCAGGTCCACGAACACCCCAGAGCCTTCCCTCGCCAGCATCGGCGGCAGGCCGCTGAGCGGCGCGGCGAGGTCGTGCTCCGCGCCGCCGGCATAGGCCTTGTCGTCGCGCAGGTGGCGCCACGTCGCGCCGGCCGGCAGATAGGCGCGCACGGTCCGGGCGCCTTGGTCCAGCGCCGGGGCGACCAGGAGATCAGGCCCCAGCAGATAGGCGTCGCCGTCCTCCCAAGCCCGGGGATCTTCGGGGAAGTCGAGCCACAGCGGCCGGGTCACCGGCTCGTAGTCGGCGTGATGGCGCCACAGCAGATCATGCAGCAGGGGCTGCAGCGCCCGCCGCAGCTTCATCATGCCGACGATCGCCGGCGTGACTTCCGGATACATCCACGGTTCGTTGACCGTGCCGTCGGTGTTCCAGCTGTGGATCGAAAAGCGCGGCATCACGATCCCGGCCTGCACCCAGCGCAGCAGCAGCTCGGGCTCGGGCGCGGGACCGGCGAACCCGCCGATGTCGTGGCCGGTGTTGGAGACGCCGGACAGCGCCATCCCGAGGCCCATCTTCTGATTGAAGCGCAGGGTCTTCCAGGCGGTGTAGTTGTCGCCCGACCAGGTCTGGGCGTAGCGCTGCATGCCGGCCATGCCGCTGCGGGTCACGACATAGGGCCGCTCGTCGGGGCGATAGGCGATCTGCGCCGCGCGGCTGGCGCGCATCATGAGCAGGGTCTGGACCGGACGCTCGGCCGCCGCCGCGCGCGGTGTTCCAAAGCCGGCGATGCGGGCCCTCTGGTCCCAGATCTCGTACTCGTTGTTGTCGTTCCAGGTGGAGCGAACGCCATAGGCCAGCAGCTGCTCGGTCACCTGGCCGCGCCACCAGGCGGCGGCGTCGGGGTTGGTGAAGTCGACATAGCTGCCGACCTCGTCCCAGAACTGGCAGACGATCGGATCGCCGTCTGCGTCGCTGACGAACCAGCCCTTGGCGGCCAGCTCAGCGTAGCGCGGGTGGGTGACCAAGAGGGCCGGCTTGATGTTCGGAACGAGCTCGACCCCGGCCTCGGTGTAACCGCGCACGAAGCCTTCCACGTCCGGGAACTTGTCGCGGTTCCAGTGGAAGACGTAGCGACGGTCGCCGATCGAGGTGTAGCCCGAAGACAGGTGGAAGGACTCACAGGGAATGTCGTGACGGCTGACCCCGGCGATGAACTCGCCCATCCGCTCCTGGGCGTTCGGCGCGTCGGTATAGGTCATGGTCGAGCCGGAATAGCCCACGGCCCAGCGCGGCATCAGGGCCGGCCGGCCGGTCAGCCAGGTGTAGCGGCGGGTGACCTCCCGAGCGTCGGGTCCTGCGATCATGTAGTAGTCGAGGTCGCCGCTGGCGGCCCGCATGTAGCGGTAGTGCGGGTGGTAGTTGTCGTGCTCGTGGCCGAAGTCGAACACCGGATCGGCCGTGGTGTCGTAGAACACCCCGTGGGCCGAAACTTGCGCATCGACGACCAGGACGTAGGGGATGGACTTGTAGAGCGGGTCGTCCGCCGAAGCGTCGTAGCCCATCGGGTCGAGATTGGTCAGGCGGAAGCGCCGACCCGCACGGTCCATGGCGCCCGCCCGCTCGCCCAGGCCGTAATAGCGCTCGCCCGGCCGGCGCTTGACGTAGTGATAGGCGCCGTCGTCCCACCAGCCGAAGTTATAGGCCTGGGTCGGGCGGTCCTCAGCGATCAGGCGCCATCCACCGGGAGTATGCTGGGACCAACGGCAGAAAAAGCCGGTTAGCGTGATTTCCAGGCGCAGGCGCGACGTAGCGACCACCAGGACGTCCTCGCCCTCCTCCAGCGTGAAGGCCGGCGCGGCGAATCCCGAGACGTCCAGGCGATCGCGGCCCGGTTCGGCGATGTCGATCTGGCCCGGCGCCACGGCCCAGCTGGGCGGGGAGGTCACCGCGCCGTCGGCCAGCAGCAGGACGCGGACGACGTCCTCCTCCAGCACGAAAACATGAGCGACGGCGCCGGTGTCGGCGCGCAGGGTGACGCGCGGCCCTTCGCGTTCGGCCAGGACGAAGCGCGGCGGCTGGGCCAGGTTGGCTTTGCGCATGGCTCAGGCCTCCTTCACGATCAGGTGCCGGCGCATGGCGAACAGCCAGATCGCGCCGATCAGGTCGAAGACGCCCAGGCAGGCGAACAGCGGGGCGAAACCGATCTTGTCGGCCAGCTGGCCGATCGCCAGCGAGAACAGCAAGCCGCCGGTCCAGCCGGCCATGCCGACCAGACCGTTGGCCTTGGCGATGTCGCCCTTCGGGAAGACGTCCGCCGACAGGGTGTTGATCAGCACCGAGATCACCTGGTGCGCGAAGCCGCCGATGGCGAGGAGCGCGATGGCCGCCATCGGATGGCCGACCAGGCCGACGAAGCCCGGGGCGATCATCAGCACCGCGCCCAGGGCCACGCCGGCGATGCGCGAGCCTTCGAGCGTCATGCCGCGCCACTTCTGCAGGAACGGCGCGAGATAGCCGCCCAGGATGCCGCCCGCGTCGGCGGCCAGGAACGGCATCCAGGCGAACAGGGCGATGTGGGTCAGGTCCATGCCCCGCTCCTTGGCGAGATACAGCGGGATCCAGAACGAGAAGGTCTGCCAAGCGGGCTCGGCCAGGAAGCGCGGCACGGCGATGGCCCAGAACCGCGGCGTGGCGGCGATGGCCCGCAGGGTCGTGGTGCTGGCGACCACCGGGCGCTGGCCCTGCTCGATCTCGGCGCGCTCGGTCGGCGAGACGTAAGGCGCCTTGGCCGGCGAGCGGTAGAAGCGGAACCAGACGCCGGCGAAGACCACGCCGATCAGGCCGGTGACGAAGAACGCCGCCTGCCAGCCCCAGTGCTTGGCGACCAGGGCGACCAGGATCGGCGCGATCACAGCGCCCAGCGAGGTGCCGGCGTTGAACCAGCCCACCGCGACCGAGCGCTCGCGATCGGGAAACCACTCGCCGATCGACTTCATGCCGGCGGGGATCGCGGCGGCCTCGGCCATGCCGAGCAGGCCGCGGAACGCCGCCAGGGAGAACCAGCCCTTGGCCGCGCCGTGCATCATGTTGGCGACGCTCCAGGCCAGAGCGAACAAGGCAAAGCCCGCCGTCAGGCCGATCTTGTCGATCAGCAGGCCCGCGATCGGCTGCATGACGGTGTAGGCCAGCTGAAACGCGCCGACGATGTAGCTGTACTGCTCCGTCGTGATGTGAAGGTCTTGCTTGAGCTGAGGGGCCAGAACGCCGAGCGAGTTGCGGGCGATATAGTTGATGATCGTGCCGACGATCACCAGTAGGAGGATGCGCAACCGCGCCGAGCGCCAGGTCATTGTTCGTCCTACCCTTTTTATTCTTATTCTAGGCGACGGGCCTTGGCCGGCGCCGGTCGCTTTCACCCCGCGTCATCCATGGCCAATGAGGATTGGCCTGTCAATTTCCAAAGAGTGGTACGACCAATTTTGAGCCATACGCGCGAAGGCGCGGCGACCTTGAAACAGGCCGCCGGCGTTCGGACAGTCCGAGGCGCCGTCAGCGCTTGGGCAGGGCCTTCAGCTTGCCGTCGACGATCTTCTGAAAGGTCTCGAGCGGACAAAGGGTCGCTTCGCCCGCGACCCGGCAGCCGGGGATTTCGAGATACGAGAACGACGGCGGATTGCTCGCGGTCAGCGGTTGCAGTTGGCGCAGCTGATCCATGGTCTGAGCCGTGTAGAAGGCGCGAACGTAACGCTTGCCGCCTTCGGCCTTCAGCAGCTCGAAGCCCATGGCGCCGCCAGGGGGCGGGTCGTCGCGCGGATAGTCGGCGGCCGTGAAGTGCGTCCGAAAGAAGCCGCGGAGGGTGGCGATGTTGGTGTCATGGCCGACCAGCATGGTCAGTTTCGGCGCCTGGGCGGCGCTCAGCGCGTCCAGGATCTTCTGGGCGACCGGGGCGGCGTAGCGCTCGGCGACATAGGGCGCGCCGACCTCGTAGTGGAACTTCAGGGTATGGAAGCGCAGCATCGCCTGGATGTCGGCCTTGGAGGCGCGCCCCCAGCCGACCTCGGCCATCGGCTTGCCCTCGACATACTCCAGCAGAACCGTCTGGCCGGCCGTCGAGGCGACCGACAGCGCGCCCTCCAGCTCCGGCGTATCGTTCTTGTTGGCCTGCAGGTGGGACGGCTTCTTGGCGAGGTCGCAGCCCGCCTTGGTCGCCGGGTCGCAGCCCAGCACACGCTGCAGAACGGCGAACTCGGCGGCGTGTAGGCGCGGTTCAGCCGCCAGGCCCGGCTTCTGGCGCAGAGCGGCCTGCAAGGCCACATCGCCATCGATGCCCTGCGAGGGATGGAAGACCGTGTCGCTCTCCTCGCTGTCGGGACGATCGACCTTCAGGCCGCAGCCGGGTTGCAGGCCTTCGACGAACATCTCGGCGGTCTTGATCGCCCGCTGCTTGCTGCTGGCCAAGGCGACGACGTCCCCGCCGGCGGCGCATCCCGCGCCGGGCAGCAGTCCGCGCGCGCTCAGGAAGGTGCGGTAGTAGACGCCCATCAGCCGCGCCCCCTCGGCGCCGTGCGGCGTCAGCTCGCCATAGGGGGTGTCCCAGGCGCCCCAAGGCTGGGCCGTCGCGCCCGCCGGCGTCGCCACGCGCTTCGTCGGCGGACGAACGCTGTGGCGCATCATCATCACCACGCGCTCAAGCTTCAGTCCTTCGGTCGGACCGCCCGCCGGCGCGGCTTGCGCGACGCCCGCGCTCGACAGCGCCACCAGGCCCAGAGCCGCCACGCCCGCGTTTCGAAGCCCCATCGTCCGTTCCCCAACCGCCGATATCGAACCCATGCGTCTAGGCGCCATGCGCGACATGATCGTGACAAGAGTCGAGGCGGCCGTCCCCCGCTACGGAGGCGGCCGAGGCTTGGCTGTTGTGGTTCGCCTCGAGGGGAGACAAACAAGCGTCGGACACAGCAGTGGCGCGTCATGATCGATTCTCTGACCAACCAGGCCTGGACGCTTATCGACAACGGTCGAGCCGCCGACGCCCTGCGCCTGACGTCAAGCCATGCCCAAGCGCCCCACGCGCCGCCCAGCCTCTTGATGGCCCACGCGGCGGCTCTGAAGGCGCTCGGGCGGACGGACGAGGCGCTGACCTTCAATCGCCGCGCCGTCACGGTCGCGCCCGGCGATCGCTTCGCCTGGTACAATCTGGCGGCCACCCTGGGCGACCTGACCTTGCACGCCGACGCCGAGGCCGCCGCGCGCAGAACCCTCGCCTTGGGACTCGACGTTCCCGAGGTGCGGCTGGTGCTGGGCAAGGCGTTGCAAGGCTTGCACCGCTACGACGAGGCGGAACAGGCCTTCGAAGCCGCCCTCGCCGCCCGCCCCGCCGACGCCGCCGCGCACCTGGAGCTGGCCCAGCTGCGCTGGATGCGCACCGGCCGGACAGACGCCGCCCTCGCGCGCCTGGATCAAACCATCGCTCGCCAACCGACCGCCTCGAACCTGCGCATGATCCGCGGCGCGGTGCTGACCTTCACCGGCGACCACGCCGGAGCCGACGCCACGCTGGAGGACGCCCTGGCCCGCGCGCCCGACGACCTGCTGGTCAGGATCGCCGCGGCGCGATCGGCCGGCGCTCAGGGAGACCGCGCCCGGATGCTGCGCCACGCCCAGGAAGCGCACCGACGCGCCCCGCAGGCCGGCGAGACCCGCGCCGTCCTCTGCGAAGCGCTGCTGGCCAATGGCGAGGCCGACGCCGCGTCGCGCGTCGCCGAGGAGATGGTCGCGGCCGCGCCGGACGATCAGTACGCGCTGGTGCTGCGCAACACCGCCTGGCGGATCCTGGACGATCCGCGCGGCGCGCCTTTCCGCGACTACGCCGCCCTGGTGCGTACGGATCGGCTGGATACGCCCGACGGCTGGCCGAGCCTGGACGCGTTCCTGGACGCCTTGCGCGATCGGCTCCTGGAGCTGCACGACCTGACGACCCATCCGCTGCACCAGTCGCTGCGGGGCGGCACCCAGGTCCCGTCGCTGGACCGCTCGCAGGATCCTCTGGTGCGCGCGTTCTTCGAGTCCGCGCGCAAGTCTGTGGGCCGCTATGTCGAGGCGCTGGGCGCGGGGCAGGATCCGATCCGGCGCCGCCGAACCCAGGACTTCGCCTTCGCGGGCGGCTGGTCGGTGCGCCTGAAATCGGCCGGCTTCCATGCCGACCACGTCCATCCGCGCGGCTGGATTTCCTCGGCCTTCTATCTGGATCTGCCCGGACGTTTCGACGACGAGACCACGCGGGCCGGATGGCTTCAGTTCGGGCGTCCCGGATGCCTGACCGAACCGCCGCTCGACGCCGAGCATTTCGTCAGGCCGGAGCGTGGGACCCTCGCCCTCTTCCCGTCTTGCCTGTGGCACGGCACGCGGCCGTTCTCCGACACAGGCCATCGGCTGACGATCGCCTTCGACGTGGTTCCCCGCTGAGATCCGCCGTCCGTCGCCCTCTACGCCAAAAGAAAGCCCGCCTCGAATGAACGAGGCGGGCTTCTTTTGAGCCAGTCGCGAGCGGCCTCCCCGCCGCCGAAGGCGACGGGGAAGCGCTCAGGCCTGGATCAGTAGCGCAGGCGGGCGTTCAGGAAGAACGTCCGGCCCAGCACGTCGTAGGTCGCGGGGTAACCGCTGTTCGACGGCGAGGCGTTGCCACCCAGGATCGGATAGGCTTCCTGGGTCAGGTTGCGAACACCGGCCGTGAAGGCCAGGTTGTCGGTGACATTCCAGTCGCCAGACAGGTCGATGTAGTTCTTCGCGCCGATATGCTCGACGGTGTAGGTGCTGGCGGGATTGTCATCCAGCACATCGTCCAGGTGGTTCCAGACCACGTTCACGCCGAACTGGTTCATGGTCCAGTTCACCGTGGTCCGCAGCTTGTGGCGCGGGGTCGGGTTGCCGCAGCGCGTGCCGAACTTGTCGGCGCACTTGATCGGGGCCGAGATTTCGTCCGGCGTGTTCGTCCACTCCCAGGTGTTGGTGTAGAGCGAACGGAACGCCAGCGAACCCCAGTCCGGCAGGCCAAGCTTTTCAAGCGTGGTGCGGTAGGTGACGCTGACGTCCAGGCCCGAGGTCTTGATCGAGGCCACGTTCTGCGCGGTCAGCGAGATGTAGTCGATCGAACCGTTGGGCAGGCGGCGGATGGCCTGGCAGTACGGCGAGTTCGGGTTGCCGTTGACCAGCGAGCCGTAGCAGACGTTCATCACGTTCGAGGCGCTGCCGCCGAAGCTGGCGATCGCATCGGTGATCTTGATGTCGAAGTAGTCGGCGGTCAGCGAGAAGCCCGACAGCCACGAGGGCTGGTAGGTGAAGCCGGCCGTGAACGTCTTGCCCGCTTCCGGACGCAGGTTGGGGTTGCCGCCCGACAGGGTCTGGGTCTGCTGGTTGGCGTTGATCAGACCGACGACGCTCGCCGCAACGCCCGAATTGATGCAGGCCTGACGGACGGCGGCGTTCGGGGCGCCACGCGACGAGCAGGGGTCGGTGGCGCTCGGGAAGCCGTTCGATTGCGGCGCGTACAGGTCGCCGATCGACGGAGCGCGGATCGCCTTGTTGTACGAAGCGCGCAGCATCAGGTCGTCATAGACCTTCCACGAACCGGCGACCTTGTAGGTCTTCACCGGGTGCGGCTGGCCGGTGTAGTCCGAAGTACGGCCGGCCAGTTCCAGGTCCAGAGACTTGACGAACGGCAGGTCTTTCAGGATCGGAACCAGCAGTTCGCCGTAGGCTTCATAGACGTCGAAGCGGCCCTTGACGGGCGGGCTGGCGTTGAAGCCGGTGACGTTGCCCGCCGCCAGGTCCTGGCTGGGGCTGTAGTCGAACTCTTCAGCGCGGTATTCGCCGCCGAAGGCAAAGCCGATCGGGCCGGCCGGCAGCGAGAAGAGGTTGGCCGTGTCACCGTTGATGGTGAAGCCGCCGTACTGCTGCTCGTAGTCCTGGGCCGCCGTGATGCGGGTCTTGATGAACTCGGCGGCCGCCTTCGAGATGTTGCCTTGGCCGAACAGGTTGATCGGCACGCAGCCGTTCGACGGATCGGCGCAGCCGGTGCCGGCGGCGTTCAGCAACAGGGCCTGCTGGATGCGGGCCAGGCTGGTGTCGCCCAGCAGCGTGTTGGTGCCGTGGGTGTTGCCGTACTGGTAGTAGACGTCGAAGCCGCCGTTGATGGCGTCGATGTCGCCCTTCAGGCCCAGCTGCATCTGGAAGCCATAGAAGTTGTACTTCGAGATCCGCGGACCGACTTCGGTCAGGCGGCGGTTGAAGCTGCCGGTGACGGTGTCGTACAGGCCATCGCCGTCGGTATCGACGTCGGTGAACGTGCCCGCGGTCCACGAGCTCGAGGCCGGGATCGTGTAGGCCGTCGACGACCCGAGGCTGTTCAGCGCGGTCTTGGCGGCCGCCGACAGGAACGGGTTGTTGTCCAGCGTGAACCGGAAGGTGCGGCTGCCGATGGGCGTCGGAGCCAGCTGGGTGGTCACCTGGCTGTTGACGAAGTTGCCCTTCGCGTAAGCACGCAGGCCCGGCTTGATTTCATAATTGGCCAGCGACGTGACCGAGAAGCGCTCTTGCGGCGTCTGGACGTAGTTGATCGGGGCGAAGTTGTAGGTGTCGTTGGCGCTGTTGTAGAGGCGCACATTGCCGTCGGTCAGGAACAGGGCCGAGTTGGCGGCGCTGTTGGTCACGCCCGGCAGGGTGATGAACTTGCCCGAGACGAAGGGATCGACGCGGCCCGGCTCGTTGGAGCCCGAACCCGACGGGACGAAGCCGGTCTTGGTGGCGTTGTCGCCCCAGGCCGTGCTCAGCATGCCGCCGCGCTCGCGCTGCGTCAGGGCTTCGCGCTTGTTGTAGCCCAGGCTCAGAACGACATTGCCCTTACGATCGGCGAAGTTGGCGCCCATCGTCAGGTCGGCCGAGTAGATCGGCGCTTCGCCGTTGTCGGTCTTCGAGTAGCCGGTCGAGAATTCCAGGCCTTCGAAGTCGGTCTTCAGCGTGAAGTTGACCACGCCCGAGATCGCGTCCGAACCGTAAACGGCCGAGCCGCCGCCCGACACGACGTCGATGCGCTTGATCAGCGCCGGCGGGATCAGGTTCAGGTCGACGGTGCCGGTCTGGGTGGTCGGGGTCTGGCGCTTGCCGTCGACCAGCACCAGGGTGCGGTTCGAGCCCAGGCCGCGCAGGTTGACGGTGGCGGTGCCGTTGCTGCCGTTGTTGACGGTCGAGGTGATGCCCGGGACCGCTTGCGGCAGGGTGTTCAGCAGGTTTTCGGTGTTGACGACGCCCGACTGCTTCAGTTCAGCCGCGCCAACTTGGGCGATCGGGCTCGAGGAGGTCAGATCGGGGCGCGCGATGCGCGAACCGGTGACGACGATTTCCTCGACCTGAGCAGGCTCTTCCGTCGACGTCTGCTGCGCCCAGGCGCCAACGGCCGGCAGCATGACGCCGCAAAGGATCGAAGACGCCAGCAGGCTCTTTCGACGGCTAACAATACCTAGCAATTCCACCTCCAAAAACTTGGCGCGGCCATCGCGGATCAATGGCGAGCGCTCCCCCCCGTCCCTCCAGGAGCCGGGCATTGGGGCATGGAGGCGGTGTCCGCCGCGTCGGGTCAACCGCGCCCCTTAACGATGAAGCAAGAATTCTACACCCGTGTCTCAAATGCGACACATTATCGCGTGCCGCGCGACATCCCGGCCATAAAAACCCATCTATTTCAGCAAGATGGACACAAAGTCCCTATTACGGCCATGAAACATTACGCAATGTTCACATTAGAATTTATTGATATTCATCAAAACTTTTCGCAATAAAGCACAGCTTCTGATATCGATTTTCGGCCAATTAAAGCTCTAATCAGGCAGCTCGAAAGCGACACAATTCCAACAAGAACGATGTTGTCCGACCAATGATATCGCTACCATAGCGCCGCAATACAATGCGCAGCCTAAAGATTAGGCCGGAGTTGTTCTAAGCGCCCATATTTAAGGCTGAAAAGCACACCGAGCGGTTGCGCTAGAAGAAGAAGCATCGCTTGAATATAGCGTCGGCAGATTGATGCCCTCCTTGCGTCGCGTGTCCGAGTTCGAATGGCCCTGCATCCCCCCCTCAGAATCAATTCCGATCTGCCGATCGACACGTTCGCCGCGCGGTTCGCGCAGGAGGGTTACGTCCAGATTCCGGTGTTCCTGGCGCCGGATGACGCCGAGGCCGTGGCGGGGCTGCTGGAGCCGCTCACCTGGAACATCGTCGCGCCGGACGAGACGGGCGAGACCCTGGTGATCAGCCCCGACGTCATCAAGAAGTTCGGCGAGGCCCAGGTCCGCCAGTTCCTGCAAGGCGCCATCCGACGCGCCGGCAAGACGTTCTCGTTCGTGCACATGTCCTACGCGCTGCAGGACGAGTATCCTCGCGGACCCGAGGCGCCGATCCATCGCGCGACCGAGCTTCTGGAGAGCCGCGAATTCCTGGATTTGGGCGGTCGCGTGATTGGCGCGCCCGAAGTGACGGGCGTTCGGGTCCAGGCGTCCTACTATCGCCCCGGCGACTTCCTGACCGTGCACGACGACAGCCATCGCAAGGACCATCGCCTGGCCGCCTTCACCCTGGGCTTCACGCGACGCTGGCGACCGGACTGGGGCGGTCAGCTGCTGTTCCACGACGCCGAAGGAAACGTCACCCGCGGTCTTGCGCCCGGCTTCAATGTGCTGACCTTGTTCAGGGTGCCGACCGCCCACTCGGTGGCGCAGGTCGCCAGCTACGCCGAGGCCAAGCGACTGTCGCTGACGGGCTGGCTCTTGGGCGGCGAGGACGCCGGCTGATGGGAAACACGATCATGACCCGCCCCGCCCTCCCGCTCGCTTTCGCCTTGGCCCTGACAGCAGGCGGCGCCGTGGCCCAGACGGCGCCCGAGCCCGACGTGATCAAGGCGCTGAAAGCTTGTAGCGCGATCAAGCCCGACGGCGAGCGGCTGGCCTGCTACGACAAGGCCGCCCAATCGGTGACCAAGGCGCAAGAGACGGGCGAGGTGATCATCATCGACAAGACGTCGGCCCGCGCCGCGCGCCGTCAGGCGTTCGGGCTGAATCTCCCGACCCTGTCGATCCTCGACCGCGGCGCCGACAAGGCCGAAACCGAGACGCTGCAGGCCGTTGTCGCGACGGCGCGCATGGACGCCGAGGGACGCCTGGTCATGACCCTGGAGGACGGCGCGGTCTGGCGTCAGATCGACGACCAGAGCCTCGGCAAGCCGCCCAAGCCTGGCGCGACCGTCGAGATCCGCAAGGCCGCCATGGGCAGCTATCTGATGAAGATCGGCTCGCAGCCGGCCATTCGCGTGCGCCGCAGCGAAGCCGCTGCGGCGCGCTGAGCGCGTCGCGATCACTCTGAAACGCTACGAAATCAACGAGAGAGTGGCGGTGAGAGAGGGATTCGAACCCTCGATAGAGTTTCCCCTATACACGCGTTCCAGGCGTGCGCCTTCAACCACTCGGCCACCTCACCAGCGCATTCGAGTCGAGGGTGGTTGAGACCCCCGGCGCGGGAAGGCGCGCAATATACTCAGGGACCGCCCCAGGGCAAGCCAACAAAGCGCGCCTCTTCATCGCGGGGTGAAACCGGCGGCGCGAACGCCTATATCGGGGCCCGAGACATTCCAGCCCGCGAGAGGCCCGCCATGCTGTCGCTGAAGAAAACCCTCGAGATGCCAACGGCCGACACGGCCTTGCCGGGTCGCCCCGAGCCGATCCCGACGGCCGAGACCCACTTCGTCAACGGCCACCCGCTGAAGGGCCCCTATCCGGACGGCCTGGAGACCGCGATCTTCGCCATGGGCTGCTTCTGGGGCGTCGAGCGCGTCTTCTGGAAGATCCCGGGCGTCTATGTGACCGCGGCCGGCTACGCGGGCGGGATCACGCCGAACCCGACCTATGAAGAGACCTGCACCGGCCGCACCGGCCATACCGAGGTGGTGCTGGTGGTGTTCGACCCGAAGGTCGTCACCTACGAGGCGCTGCTGAAGACCTTCTGGGAGAACCACGACCCGACCCAGGGCATGCGCCAGGGCGGCGACATCGGCACTCAGTATCGGTCCGGGATCTACGTGACCAACGACGCCCAGGCCGCCGCGGCCGTCGAGTCGAAGGAAGCCTACCAGCAGGCGCTGTCGGCCAAGGGCCTCGGCCCGATCACCACCGAGATCGCCGCCGCCGGCCCGTTCTACTTCGCCGAGGACTACCACCAGCAGTACCTGGCCAAGAACCCGAACGGCTATTGCGGCATCGGCGGCACGGGCGTCGTCTGCCCGATTGGCGTCGGCGTCGAGGCCTGATGAGCCCCGAGGCCTTCGACCGGGCGTGCCTGGCCCTGCCGGGCGCGACCCTGTCGATCCAGTGGGGCGACGATCACGTGTTCAAGATCGGCGGCAAGATGTTCGCCGTGCGCGGCTCGGGCGTGACCTTGGGCGGCGGCGTCTCGTTCAAGGCGTCGGATGTGGCGTTCGAAGTCCTGACCGAGTCTGGCCAAGCCGCGCCCGCCCCCTATCTGGCGCGCGCCAAATGGGTGCATTTCTCTGATCTCGATGCGCTGGATGACGACGAGGTCGCCGACTGGATGAAGACCGCCCACGGCCTGATCGCGGCGAAGCTGACGCGCAAGGCGCGCGCGGAGCTGGGTCTGAGCTAGGCCCGCGCCAGCCCCCGCAACGCCATCACCTCGATCGCCTCCAGCAGCCGCTCGTTGGTGAGACCAGGGGTCTGCGGCGTCCACTTGACCAGCCAGATCAGCATGCCGACCAGCAGTTGCACGACCAGCGGCGGCTCGCAGGGCGCGATGGTGCCGTCGGCCACGCCCTCCTCCAGAAAGCGCTCCAGCGTCTTGCGGAGCTCTGCGGTGCGCGTCTCGATCGCCTCGCGCTGGACGTCCTCCAGATACGAGTTGTCGCCGAAATAGAGCTGCGGGCCGTTGTCGACCGCGTCGTCCAGCACCGCGCGGAAGATTCGACGAAGCTTGCAGAGGCCGCTCCCGCCCGCGGCGTCGACCGCCAGCAGGATGGCCTCGAAGCGGTCCAGGGACTGATGATGGCCGGCGAAGGCCAGGGCCTGCTTGTTCGGGAAGTAATAGTAGAGCGCAGCGTCGCGCAGATCAAGCGCTGCGGCGATGTCGGTCATCGTCGCGGCCGCGAAGCCCTTGGCGTTGATGATCTCAATGGCGGCGCGCAGGATCGCCTCGCGCTTTCTCAGGGACTTCTGGCTCTGCGCCAGAGGCCTGATGTCTTCCGCCGGCGTCAGGGGTTCCCCCGCCCTCGACAATGGTCGCTCCTCCGCCCGGCGCGCTTGATTCTGCGTCTAGCGATCACCGGTCTGCCAAGCTCTCCCCTAACGGCAACGCAATCAATCGGATAATTTCTAACTTGCACTAGAATATCGAGAGCATGTTAGATTTCTCCTTGGCTCAGTACGGGATGCAAGACCGTGCTGGCTTGGGGCAAAAAATGACGGACAGCGTCCGCATCCACGGTCCGGCTCTTCCGACCGCCACGCGCGGCCCGAACGGCCGGCCGAGGCCGCCCTTACCCAACGTCAAGAAAGCCGCCCTTTCCTCCAGGAACTCCGGTCAAGCTCGAACCGGAGCGGAAAGAGGCGCGCATAAAAACAAAACACATCAGGGAGTTACATATGAGAAACGTCCAGATGATGGGGGTTTCGGCCCTGGCGCTCGCCATCGCCGCCCCCGCCTTCGCCCAACAAACCAAACCCGCTGACACTACCTCCGTCGAGGAGATCGTCGTCACCGCAACCAAGCGGGAGCAGACCCTTCAAGACGTGCCGATCTCGGTCGCCGTCACCGGCCAGCAGACGATCGAGCGGGCCCAGGTTCGCGACCTGATCGACCTGCAATCGGTCGTTCCGTCGCTGAAAGTGTCGCAATTTAACGCCACCGGTCAGACGAATTTCGTCATCCGCGGCTTCGGCAACGGCAACGGCAACGACGGCATCGAAAGCTCGGTCGGCGTCTTCATCGACGGCGTCTACCGCAGCCGTTCGGCCGCCGCCCTCGACGACCTGCCCGAGGTCGAGCGCATCGAAGTGCTGCGCGGTCCGCAGTCGACCCTGTTCGGCAAGAACGTGTCGGCCGGCGCCATCAGCATCGTCACCAAGCGCCCGCAGTTCGACGCCGGCGGCAAGCTGGAAGCCACGATCGGCAACTACAACACCCGCCAGGTCAAGGGCACCTTCACCGGGCCGCTCAGCGACACCTTGGCCGTCCGGGTTTCGGGCAGCTACAATAAGCGCGACGGCTTCTTCACCAACCTGACCACCGGCAGCGACGTGAACGACCGCGACCGTTGGTCGATCCGCGGCGACGTGCTGTGGGAACCGACCGACAAGACCTCGTTCCGGGTCATCGCGGACTACAACAAGATCAACGAAACCTGCTGCGCGGTCTCGTCGATCTACAACGGCCCCGCCACCCTGGCGATCGGCGCGGTGCTGAAGAAGCCGATCAGCGACACCACCAAGGTCTTCGACCGCAACGTCATCTTCAACACCGACCCCAACAACACCCTGTCGGGCAAGGGCGTCTCGGGCCAGCTCGACCATGACCTGGGCTTCGCCAAGCTGACGGCGATCACCGCCTATCGGAACCAGAAGAACGCGTCCTTCCAGGACATCGACTTCACCGGCGCGGACATCTCGAACAACAAGACCGCCAACACGATCAAGACCTTCACCCAGGAAGTGCGCTTGGCCTCCAGCGGCGATGGTCCGCTGAACTGGCTGATCGGCGGCTTCTACCAGAAGGAGAAGATGGATACCGGCCGGACGATCACCTACGGCAACGACATCCGCGCCTTCGCCGAAACCCTGTCGGGACCGGTGCCGGCCACGCTGCTGGGCGCCCTGCCGGCCACGCTTCGCCCCGCCCTGACGGGCCGGTCGAACCTCTATGCGCTGGAGTTCCTGCAGAGCCTGGCGACGCCGACGCTGGTCAAGCCCGGTTCGACCTACTTCCAGGCCGGCCAGGGCATCAACGACTTCTACAATATGAATCAGACGTCGTACTCGCTGTTCGGCCAGGTCGATTATCGCGTCACCGACAAGCTGACCCTGACCGGCGGTCTGGCCTATCTGAACGACGACAAAAAGGCCCGCTCGAACGTGGTCATGAACGACCCGTTCTCGGCGCTGAACCTGGGCGCTGTGCCGCAGTTCCCGGCCCTGGGCCTGCCCGGCAATCTGTATAGCGCCCTGGGCGCCCTGCAGTTCTTCTACGGCAACACCACCAACCACGGCCCGGTCAACTACCCGAACGCGACCGAGTCCGGCGAGCTGAAGGGCGACAAGGTCACCTACGCCGTCCGCGCGGCCTACGACTTCGGCGCCATCAACGCCTATGTCAGCTACTCCACGGGCTGGAAGGCCGGCGCCTATAACCTGTCGTCCGACAGCCGTCCGCCGAACGCCAACGGCGTGGGCCGCACGGCCCAGCCGGAAAACGTCAACGTCTACGAATTGGGCGTGAAGGCCAACTTCCCCGGCGGCTACGCCAACGCCGCGGTGTTCAAGCAGTCGATCAAAGGCTTCCAGTCCAACGCCTTCACCGGCCTGGGCTACAGCCTGGTCAACGCCGGTGAGGAGTCGGTCAAGGGCTTCGAAATCGATAGCGCCTGGCGCCCCCTCGAGTGGCTGAACCTGACGGCGGCCGTGACCTATCTGGACCCGGTCTATGACAGCTTCACCGGCGCGGCCTGCGTGAACTACGACACCGCCCGTTGCCCGGTCGATCCGGCCACCGGACGTCGTCCGAACTTCCGCAACCTGACCGGCGAGCGCCCGGCCGCCATCCCGAAATGGTCGTTCTCGACCTCCGCGACGGTCAACCACGACTTCGGCAGCGACTACCGGGGCTACGCTCGGGTGGAATATGACTACGCCAGCAAGACCCAGTTGACCGAGACGACCCCGCCGGACCTGTCGACCTGGGGTCAGAACGTGGTCAACGCCAGCCTGGGCGTCACCAACACGGCCAAGCAGATCGAGGTCTCGGTGTGGGCGCGTAACCTGACCAAGGACAACAGCCTGATCTCCACCTTCGCGACCGTGGCCCAGGATGGCAGCTACAGCGGCTATCCGAACGCCCCGCGCACCTACGGCGTGACGGTCCGCAAGACCTTCTAAGC
>JAYRLX010000414.1:0-1781 GCA_041905125.1 Caulobacter sp.
GTCCTTGCCCATATAGGCGACGCCGCGATGCTCCTCGATCGGCTCGGGGCCGATCTCGCCGGGACAAGCGGTCAGGTACATCTTGCCGGCCAGCTCATAGCCGGCCTTCTTCAGCGCCTTGGCCGCGATCAGGAAGCAGCTCATCGGGCCGCGGTCATTGGCGATCGGGTAGCCGAAAAGCTTGCCGTCCTCCAGCCAGCACTTCTCCCATTCAGGATTGGCCAGGGTCTCGGGCGCATACTTGTAGGCGTCCAGGTCCGGGTTCCAGGTCGGCGCCTCGGTGTCGAGATGGGCGGTGAACAGCAGGTTCTTGCCGGCGCCCTTGCCGCCATAGGTCCCGATGACGTTCGGCCGCTCTGGCGTGGCGCCCACCTTGCGCGGCGAGAAGCCCTCGCGCGCCATCCAATCGTGGACATAGTTGGCGACCTCAAGCTCCTTGCCGGACGGCGCGGGGATGTTGCCCAGGGTCAGGGCCAGCTGGACGATCTCGTCCTCGTCGATAGCCGCGGCGATGGCCGCGCGGTCGGCCTCGGTGACGGCATAGGGCGCCACGGCGCCGAGGTTGGGAAATCCGTCAGCCATCTCAAGCGCTCCAGGCGGCCGCGACCTCGGCCGTGTCTGTCAGGATGGCGCTGTTGAGCGCCATGACCTTCAGGGACGTGTCATGCAGGTCGGTCTCGTAGGCCGCGCAGGCGTCGGCCGCGACGAAGACGTGGTAGTCGAGCGCGAAAGCGTCGCGCACGGTGCTGTCGACGCAGCACTCCGTGGTCACGCCGGCGACCACCAGCGTGTCGACGCCCAACGCCTTCAAGCGCGCATCGAGATCGGTGCCGCCAAAGCCGCTGTAGCGGGTCTTCTTAACCACCAGTTCGCCAGGCAGCGGCCGGGGGCCGTAGAAGTCGGAGCCGACCTCGCCCGCGCGGCACAGGGCGCTCTCATTGTCCGGATCGCCGCCGCGACGGCGCATGCGCTCGCGCCAGCTGGCGGAGTCGGTTTGCGGCGTCGTGAACAGGCCGACGAAGATCACGGGCGTCCCCGCCGCGCGCGCGGCCTCGACCAGTCGCCCGGCGGCCGCGACCGCCGGCTGGACGACGGCCATGTCGACATAGGCGCCCAGGGCTCCTTCCGGCGAGGCGAAGTCGACCTGGATGTCGATCACCAACACGGCCGTGCGCGATGGCGCGATCCAGGCTTTCAGGCCGTCGTTCAGACCCGCCGCCGTCGTCATCGCGTTCACTGGAACACCGCTCGGAGGCCCGGCAGGATCTCGGCGCCGAACATCGTCAGCCCTTCCTGATAGTCGGGGAAGATCATCATCAGGCCGTCCAGTTCGCAGTAGCGCAGGAACTCCTCGATCTGGGCCGCGCAGGACTTGGGCGAGCCGACCACGGTCTGGGTCATGAACGCGCCCTGGGCGGCCGCGACGCTCGACAGCTTCTCGGCCGGCACGCCCCAGCTTTCCAGCATGGCCAGGATCGCGCCCATGTCGGCCCCGCTCTTGTAGTGCTCGACCCTGGCCTCGGCGTCGGCGTCCGTATCGCCGTGGACCACCGTGCACATGGCGAAGGTCTTGATGGTCTTGCCCATCCCCTCGGCCGCCTTCTTGGCGCGCAGCGAGGCGTCGCGGCGCTCGTCGGGCGTGCGGCCGCCGATGAAACAGACGTCGGCCTCGCGCACCGAGAACTGGAAGCCGCGATCGCTCATGCCCGCGCAGACCAGATCCGGGCGCGGCTTGGAAAGCGGCTTGGGCTTGGACTGGCAGTCCTTCATCGTGAAGTACT
>JAYRLX010000414.1:1791-3347 GCA_041905125.1 Caulobacter sp.
AGTCGACGCTGTCCTCGGACCACAGCCGCTTGACGATCGTCGTCCATTCCTCGGTCAGGGCGTAGCGGTCGTCGTGGGTCAGGGAGTCGTCCCACGCCCCCATCTGGTCGAACTCGCCCTTATAGGCGCCCGCGACGATGTTGAGGCCCGCCCGGCCGCCGCTGATGTGATCCAGCGTGGCGATCATCTTGGCCGCCACAGCCGGGTTCTGCAGCAGGGGATGGAGGGTCGCCCAGATCTTCACGTTCCGGGTGGCCTCGGCGATGCCCGCCATCATGGTGACCGACTCCAGCGCCGTGCCCCAGTGGTCGGTCTCGCCGCCAAAGCCGCGGAACTTGGCCATCGACATGACGAAGTCCATGCCGACCTCGTCGGCCTTCACGGCCGCCGCGCGGTTCTGGGCATAGAGGCCGTCCAAGGTCGGCGCGGTCTTGGAAATGATCCAGCCGCCGTTGGCGACCGGCAGGAACACCCCGAACGCCTTGCGCTGCAAAGGACGGTGGAACATGGCTTCTCTCCTGATCGCTGAAAGTCTATGCGGCGTCGCGCAACAGGACCGGCGCGGGAGCCGGAACGGGCGCGACCGTGGTCTCTTCGACGCTCTTGCGCGGCGGGCGCATGAGCAGCGCGGCCACGAAAATCACGCCGATCACGGCGGCGAACACTTGGAAGGTCGGCGCGAAGCCGCCGAGGCGGTCCCGCATGAAACCGCCGATGAAGGGACCGAGCGCCGACACCGCGCCGACTAGGCAAACCATCGAGAAGAGCTCGAGATTGTTCCGACGGCCATAGTAGTTCAGCAGCAGGATGCTGACGGCCAGCACGGTCATGCCAAAGCCGACGCCGACGCCCAGAGCGAAGATCACCATCATCGGCCATGTCGTAGCGCCAGCCAGCGCCAGCAAGCCGACGGCCATCATTCCTTGCGCGCCGGCCAGCAGCCAGCGCGGATCGATGCGATCCCCCAGGAGGCCGCCACTCATGCGCGCGGCGACCTGCATCAGCGACTCAAGGCTCAGCGCAGCCACCGCGACGGTGGAAGCCACCCCCATCTCGCCGAAATGGCTCGGCGCGAGGCTGACCGCCGTCACGCCGCCGAGCAGGTGCGCGAAATAGGCCGCTACGATCACATAGAATTGGGGCGTGCGGATCGCTTCCTTCACGGTCCAGTCGACCTGAGTGCGGTAGACGCGCGCGGTGACCGGCTGGGAAGCCGCCTCCTCGGCCACGGCCTTGTCGGTTTCGACCGCCGCCCTCTCCAGCCAAGCCTTACCACCGACCAGAGCCGCGGCGAGAGCGCCGACGACCGCCGACGCAGCAGCCTGCCAGGCCCAATACGGCCGCCAGGCGCCGCCGGCCATCTCCATGCCGACCAAAGCCATCCAGGGACCGACGACACCGCCGAGCGAACCAATCGTGAAATAGACCCCGAAAGGCAGGGCGCGCTTCTTGAACAGCATGGAGAGCAGGTGCGTGCCCGGGATCAACGCCATCATCTGGTAGCCGACGCCCAGCAGCGCCGTACCAGCCAGATAGACGGGCAGGCCCCGCGCCAA
>JAYRLX010000415.1:0-3344 GCA_041905125.1 Caulobacter sp.
CTTTTCGCGGTTGTCTGACCACTACCCGACCGGGTCAGACCATGCTTCAACGTCTCCCAAGGCCTAAGGCCGCGTGGGAGGATGCGATGGGACCGGGACTGAAGACCCTGATCGGCGCGGCATGCGCCTTGATGATCGCGGCCCCGGCGCTGGCGTCTTCGCCCACCCTGACCCGCGCCGACCTGCGCGACGGCGTCGATCTCTCCGGCACCTGGCATTACTCGGTCGATCCCTATCGCGACGGGCTGGCCGGCTTTCATCGCGGCGCGCCGGGACCGGGCCACCGGCGCTATGACGACGTCGATGTCGACGCCCTGACGCGGGCCAAGCCGACGGCGCTCTACGAATACGACATGGATCGCAGCCCGACGGCGACCTTGCCTCAAGCCTGGATCGGTCACGACCCGACCCTCCGCTACTACCAGGGTCTGATGTGGTACCAGCGCCGCTTCGACGCGCCGGCGCTGAAGCCCGGCCAGCGCGCCTTCCTGCGCTTCGAGGCGGCGAACTACGCCGCCAAGGTGTTCCTGAACGGCAAGCCGGTCGGCGAGCACGAGGGCGGCTTCACGCCGTTCTCCATGGAAGTCACCGACACCCTGCGCGCCAGCAACAACCAGCTGACCGTCGGGGTCGACTCCACGGCCCGCGACGACGGCGTGCCGCCGCCGGTCACCGACTGGGAGAACTATGGCGGGATCACCCGGCCGATGCGGCTGGTCATCACGCCTGGCACCTTCATCGACGAGGCCTGGGTGCGGCTCGCCAAGGACGGCAGGATCATCGCCACCGTGAAGCTGGACGGCGCCCAGGCGGCGAACCAGGAGGTCCATGCGAGGGTCGCCGAACTGGGGCTCGACCTCGCAGGCCGGACCGACGCGCAAGGGCTTCTGAACGTCTCCGCGCCCGCGCCCAAGCGGCTGGCCCGCTGGTCGCCGGAGAACCCCAAGCTCTATGATGTCGTCGTCCAGACGGGCGAGGATCGGATGAGCGACCGCGTCGGCTTCCGCACGATCGAGACCAAGGGGTCGGAGATCCTGCTGAACGGCAAGCCGATCTTCCTGCGCGGCATCTCGATCCACGAGGAGGAGCTGGGCGACAACCCCGCGCGCACGATCACCGAGGCCAGCGCCCGCGCTCTGCTCAGCGAGGTCAAGGACGGCCTGCACGGCAATTTCGTGCGCCTGGCCCACTATCCCCACAGCGAGGTCACCACGCGTCTGGCCGACGAGATGGGCCTGCTGGTCTGGAGCGAGATCCCCGTCTACTGGCTGGTCGATTTCGCCAACCCGCGCACCCTGTCGCTGGCGCGCGGCATGCTGGCCGACAACATCCGCCGCGACCGCAACCGCGCTTCGATCATCCTGTGGAGCGTGGCCAACGAGACGCCGATCACCGACGCCCGCAATGCGTTCCTCTACCAGCTGGTCGACGAGGTCCGCGCCTTGGACGACACCCGCCTGGTCACCGCGGCCCTGCTGACCGATCGCAAGACGGTCGACGGCCGTCCGCTGATGGGCCTCAATGACCCGCTGGCCGACAAGCTGGATGTGCTGGCCGCCAACACCTACAACGGCTGGTACAGCGACGACGCACTCGACGCCCTGCCGGACATGGCCTGGAAGGCCACGGACAAGCCGATGGTGTTCTCCGAGTTCGGCGCCGACGCCTTGGCCGGCTTCAGCGACCCGGTGCTGATGCGCAAGTTCTCAGAGGACTACCAGAAGCGCTATTACGAGAAGACCCTGGCCATGGCCCGCAAGATCCCGACCTTGCGCGGAATGTCGCCGTGGATCCTCAAGGACTTCCGCGCGCCCCGGCGACAGCACCCGGTCTATCAGCAGGGCTGGAACCGCAAGGGCCTGATCTCGCCGACCTGCCGCCGCAAGCCGGCCTTCTTCGTCCTGCGGTCGTTCTACGATGAGAAGGCGGCGGGGCGCTGAGTTCCTCCCCGACCATCGACCTTGGTCGGGGTGGCGCGCTTTCTCCGACGCCGCTAACCGGACAGGCGGTATTGGCCCCATGAACGATGAGGATGGCATGACGACGCGCTTGCAGCTGACGGCGGCCATCGCATGAGCCTGGAAGTCTCCACCGTCCGCCGGGTGACCGCGCGGCTGATGCCGCTGTTCTGCATCATGTACCTGATCGCGTACATCGACCGGCAGAACGTCTCCTACGCCAAGCTGGAGATGGTCCAGGCGCTGGGCCTCAGCGAGGCCGCCTATGGCCTGGGCGCCAGTCTGTTCTTCATCGGATACTTCCTGTTCGAGGCGCCGTCGAACCTGATCCTGGCCAAGGTCGGGGCGCGGGTCTGGTTCGCGCGGATCATGTTCACCTGGGGCCTGGTCACCCTGGCGCTCGGCTTCACCCAGAACGCGACGATGTTCTACATCCTGCGCTTCCTGCTGGGGGTGACCGAGGCGGGCTTCTTCCCGGGCGTGCTGTACGTCCTGACCCTTTGGTTCCCGCACGCCCATCGCGCCCGCATGGTCGGCCTCTTCATGATCGCCTCGGCCCTGGCCAACGCCGTCGGGGCGATGATCGGCGGCGCCCTGCTCGACCTGCACGGCCTGCTGGGCCTGGCGGGCTGGCAATGGGTGTTCCTGGCGACGGGCGTGCCCGCCGTGCTGATGACGCCCTACGTGCTCTGGAAGCTGCCCAACGGTCCGGACAAGGCGCCCTGGCTGGCGCCGGAGCAAAAGGCTTGGCTGGCCGAGACGCTGGCCAAAGAGGACGCGGGCCAGGACACCGGCCACGCCGGCGCCTGGAAGGCGATCCTGGACCCGCGCGTGCTGCTGCTGGCTGGCCTCTATATCGGCATGCCCTTGGGGGCCTACGGCCTCAGCTACTGGCTGCCGACGATCGTCAAGGCGTTCGGAGTCTCCAACACCGTCAACGGCCTGATCAACATCATCCCCTGGGTCCTGGTGGCGGCCGCCCTGTGGTGGGTTCCGCAGCACGCCGCCAAGCGCGGCTTCACCGTTTGGCATGTCGCTGGCCCGCCCCTGCTGGCCGCCGTCGCCTTGGTCGCCAGCGTCATGGTTCCGGGAACCTGGGCCAAGTTCGCCCTGCTCTGCGTCGCCGCCCCCGCCATCTTCGCCGGCCAGCCGGGCTTCTGGAGCCTGCCGCCCAGCTTCCTGAAGGGGCCGCGGGCCGCCGCCGGCATCGCCGCGATCAACGCCGTAGGCAACCTCGGCGGCTTCATCGCTCAGAATGTCGTGCCGATCATCCGCGACTCAACCGGCAGCAATCTGGCCCCGATGTTGTTCCTGGCGGCCTGTCTGACCCTCACCGGCGGCCTGGTTTTCGTGGCCTTCCGCGTATTGGGGACGGTGGCCAAGGCC
>JAYRLX010000416.1:0-3332 GCA_041905125.1 Caulobacter sp.
GCCCTCCCGCGGTATCGGCCGCGGGCCCCCGCCCCCCCCTTCCCGGGCCTGCGCCCGGGTCCGGCCGACCGCGGCCAGATCGGGCAGGGCGGGCGGGGTGATCAGGTAGAGGCGGCAGTCGAGCGTCATGGGGTGGCTTTAGGCTAAATCGGCCCGCGAGAGTAGATGCTCCTCCGCGTCGCGCGGGAACTGTCGCGCAACGACTGGGCGCAAGCGCCGTCGCGTACGGATTGTGGGCGCCGCGCAAGGAATTCCGCCTGGCGCGCTGATCCCGCGAGAGGGCTGTTCCGCACCGAATATCAGGGCAAGGTCACACGGCGGTGTGCCCAAGTTGCCCGTAAAGCATTGATCGAGCGACGGCTTCGGCCAGGGTGCGGGCTCCCAGTTTGCGGCGCGCCGACCGCAAGTGCATTTCCACGGTGACCCGCGCCAAGCCCAGCGCGTCCGCGATCGCGTCCTGGCGCAGGCCGTCCGCCAGATAGCGCAGGCAATCCTTCTCTCGATCGGTGAGGGGCCTGGCGCCCGCTCTTTCCATCCAGACAGACCGGATCGTGGCGTTGTGGAACACATGCGCGATGTGCAGCAGGTCGAGGCCGCGCTCGACGATGATCTTGTTGAACTCGCGCTCATCAAGCGCGCCGCCGAACGCCAGACAGGCTACGGGCGAGAAGGGATCGAGCGGGCTCGTCATTGGGACGAAGAGGCCGGACCTCAGACCGGCTTCGCCGCCTTCGTGAGCGGTTTCCCTCTCGCCGGCGTCATCCAGTCGCCCAAGCGCCGTGGGATTCCACAGATAGGGCGAGAGCCGCCGAGCCTGGACCCGATGTACATGGGGGTCGCGAGCCGCGAGGTTCTGGCCGTGATAGTGCGTCATCCAGTCGTCGCTCATGGTCGTCATGAACTGGATGTCGGTCGCGGCCCTGCTGGCGGCGTCCTGGTCGAAGAAGCCGTAATTGACGATATCCAAGCCGAGCGCCGACGCGGCGCGCGCCAGCACCGCGAAGCGATCGCCCGGTCTTGGCGCCTTCGCCAGATCGAACGCCAGCTCACTCACATCAAACTGACTCACCACGCCACGCTTTGACCGAATGCTGGATTGCGATGGGTTTGAGGCTTGCACTCGATCCTGCGCAAAACAACCCATCGCGGATGTTCCGGCGCCGCGTCTGCCTTCTTCTGTGTCGGATCAGGCGCCGCGTGATGCTGGCGAAGGCGTTCGCGCTAGAAGTGGGTGTATTCGGGCTTTCCGTAGACTCCGACGAGGTCGATTGCGAAGGTTGCGCCGTCGGCGAGATCGGCGAGGAAGGCGTCGTTGGCTTTGGCGTACATGCCCACGTCCGCCTTCACGGCCTCGCTGAGCAGCCAGCCGACCATCGCCGCCTTCGTTCCGATCCCGTTCGTTCCGTCGCCGCCATAGTAGGCGAAGTAGTCGGACCGGGTCATGGTCTGGCCGTTCAGGTTGAAGCTGGGATCCAGCAGCAGATGAACCTTCTCGTCGCTCGGGGCGACGCCGAAGATCGTCGCATAGGCCTTCTTCGTCGCTTCGAAGAGCGTCAGCGAGCCGTAGTCGGCGGTGAACTTGGCGTTCCCCTCGCCGACCTTGCCCAGATTGACCGCGAAGTTGATGTAGCGGTTCTCCAGCCCGAAGTTCTGATAGTAGGCGCTGTTCAGATTGGCGCCGTTTCCCCCGGTCGGCGAAACGAGATAGTCGATCCCCAGCTGGCTCGGAATCTTTCCCGTGAAGAACTGGTAGCTGAGGGTCGCCACCGACGTCGCCGTGGCGGCGGCCTTGATCAGTTCGGTGGTGGCCGCCGAGGACTCGATGGCGCCCGTCCCCACGCCCGTGATCAGTCGTCCGCGCAGTTCCAGATGGGAAGCGGTCGGCGTGGTTTCACGCAGGATGTTGTTGAACGCCGTCAGCACCGACGCCGTGGACGGCAAGTCGTTGGCGATAACCTTGAAGACGCCTTCTTCGTTGGCGGCGAAGGCGTAGGCCCCGCCGCTGGCGTTGGTCAGGGCGACGGCCTGGGTCGGCAGCACGACGGAGAGCTTGGTGAACTTTCCCGAGCCATCGTTGACGAAGATCGAGGAGCCTTGGCCGCGCCCAGCCGTGTCGGCGCCCGCGACGAGGTCCAGGAACCCGTCGCCGTTCACGTCGACCGCCTGCAGGGTCTTGTACCAATGCAGACCCGTGCTGGTCGTGGGCGTGGCCGGACTCTGGGGCAGGCGCGCCTGGGTCTCGTCATGGAATTTGCCGCCGCCATCGTTGATCAGCAGCTGGACATATGCGACCGTGTAGAAGTCGTTGCCGGTTCCGCCGTTGGTCACCGACACCGCCAGATCTGTCCGCCCGTCGCCATTGAGGTCGATGGGAGTGATGGCCATGATCGCTTCATGGCTGACCCCCGCGCTCGGGAGCGCCACCGGCGCGATCGTTGAGAACCCCTGGCCGTCGTTCAGATAGACTTCGCTGGGGCGGACGGACTCCGTCCAGCGGCCCACGATGAGATCGGGGCGGCCGTCGTTGTTGACGTCGATAAGAGCGCCCGCGGTGTTGCCGGGGTTGTAGCTCGTTCCCTTGTAGTAGGCCGGCAGAGCCGCCGTATTGAGCGTGAAGCCGCCCTTGCCGTCGCCCAGAAGAATCTGCAAGGCCGAGCCGCTCTTGGGCGTCGACTGCGAATACGCGTTCAGCGCGAAGACGGCGACGTCCAGGTGTCCGTCGCCATTGACGTCGCCCACCGCGCCGCCGTGCGTGAAGAGGGTGAACTGCGGTACGGCGCTGGTCGAGGCCGTGAAGCCGCCGCCCGCCTTGGAGAGGATGACGCTGTTCTGTCCGCCTGGGAAAGGCTCCCGGTCGGGACCCGAGTCGAGCGCGAAGATGTCCGCGCGGCCGTCCTCGTTGAAGTCGCCGACGAGCGAGCGCGCGACGTAGTAGCCGCCCGCGGTCGAGGGCATGTTGCTGGCCGAGACGTCGGCGAAGTGACCCTGGCCGTCTCCCGAGAACAGCCAGACCGGTCCGCGGACGGTATAGTTGGAAGCGAAATCGATGGTCGGCGTGGCGATGTCGGCCTTGCCGTCGCCCGTGAAGTCGCCGACCAGCAGCTGCTGCATGTTCTGAGCGCCCGTCGTGAGCGCGCTGAGCGTCGAGCCCAGAACATATCGGCCGTTGGGGAGATAGTTGCTGGTGTTGATGGTGACCTGGTCGGAGGCGGAGCCCACGAACAGAATGCGCTCTACGCCGGTCAGCACCGTCGTGCCCGTGTCGCCGGCGAACCGCTTCTTGATGGTGAAGGAGTCCGCGCTGGCGTCATAGGTGATCGTTGTGTTGGTCG
>JAYRLX010000025.1:0-14110 GCA_041905125.1 Caulobacter sp.
GGCGATCCCGCCGCCGATGACCGCCAGGCTCTGGGGGCGCGGGGGGATGGCGCGTTCAACGGAAAGCCACGCCTCCAGCCGCTCGCGCTTGCGGCCAAAGCCCGGGCGCTTGGCGATCTCGAAGCCGGCCGCCTGCAGGCCGCGCCGCACGGCGCCCGCCACGGTGAAGGTCGCGGCGCGCGCGCCGGGCGTCGAGCGGGCGGCGACGGCGGCCAGCACCTCCTCGCGCCACATGGCCGGATTCAGGGCGGGCGAGAAGCCGTCCAGGAACCAGGCGTCGGCCGCGCCGTCCCAGGCCTCCAGCGCCTCGACCACGTCCATGACGGCCAGGTCCAGCACCGCGTCGAAGGCGGGCAGGTCCACGCGGTGGAAGCCGCGCGCCTTGCCGGGCCAGGCGTCCAGCAGCGCCCGCGCCGCCTCGCCCAGCTCGGGCCAGTGGGCCAGGATGCGGGCGGCCTCGTCGCGGTCCAGCGGGTGGGCCTCGATCGAGAAGATCCGCAGGCGCGCGCCCGCCGGCTTCTCGCGCCGCCACAGGTCCAGCAGGGCGGCGATGTTCAGGCCAGAGCCGAAGCCTAGTTCGCCCACGACAAAGTCGCGGCGGTCCGCGAACCTTTCTGGCAGGCCGCAGCCTTGCAGGAACACCGCCCGCGTCTCGGCCAGGCCATCGACGCTGGAGAAGTAGACATCGCCGTACAGGCTGGACTGCGGCAGGCCGTCCTCGCGCCAGACGAGGGGGCTGGAAGGGGCGGTGGGGTCCATGCGGCTGCTAGAGCGCCGAGGCGGGGCGGGCGTCAACGAAAAAGGGCCGCCTCGCGGGAGGCGGCCCTCTGAAATTCGAGACGCGCCGAGCTTAGTGCGCGGCCTTCTTCTCCGCCGGCTTGGCGTCGGCGGCGGCGGTCGCCGAGGCCTCGGCCGGAGCGGTGGTCGAGGTGGCGCCCGTGGCGGCGGCGTCGGCCGGATCGACCGGCGCGTTGGCGGCGGCGGCGGCTTCCTTGGTGGCGTCGGCGGCGGCCTGGTCCTGGGCCGAGGCGGCCTCGGTCACGGTGCTGGCGTCGGCGGCGGCGGCCTTGGCGGCGGCGCTGTCACCCTCGGCCTCTTCCTTCTTGCCGCAGGCGGCCAGCGACAGGGCCGAGACGGCGACGCCGGCGATGATGAGCTTGCGGAGCATGGTGGTGCGCATGAGGTTTCCCTTCCGAGTGAGCGCGTCTTCAGACGTCTTCGGATAAAGGGATAACGCGTTCAGCGGCCCGCGCAAACGCGCGAGCCGGAACGTGTCGCATTATTCATTCGGGATTTGGGCCAGCGCCTCTTCCAGCTCGGCGAAGCTGGGCTGGGCGGGCGAGGGCACGTTGCCGCGGCCGATCTCGACCGAGATCTGGGCGGCGTTGCCGTGCAGGTGGGCAACCAGGACGGCCTGGATGATCTTGTAGAAGGCGCCGTCCTCGTTGACCACGGCCTGCAGGCGGGTGGCGAACGGGGCGACCAGGCCATAGGCCAGGAACACGCCCAGGAAGGTGCCGACCAGCGCGCCGCCGATCATGGCGCCCAGCACCGCCGGCGGCTCGGTGATCGAGCCCATGGTCTTGATGACGCCCAGCACGGCGGCGACGATGCCCAGGGCGGGCAGGGCGTCCGCCAGGCTTTGCAGCGCGTGGGCCGGCTCGACCGCTTCGTGGTGATGCTTCTCGAGCTGCTTTTCCATCGCGTCTTCGACCTGGTGGGGATCCTCCAGGTTCATGGTCATCATCCGCAGGGTGTCGCAGATGAAGTCGACGGCGAAGTGGTCGTGGGTGATCTTCGGGTAGCGTTCGAAGATCTTGCTCTCGTGCGGCTTTTCGATGTGGCTTTCCAGGGCGATGACGCCCTTGGACTTCATCGTCTTGGTCAGCAGGAACAGCAGGGACAGCAGGTCGCGATAGTCGGCCGGCTTCCACTTGGGGCCCTTGAAGATCTTGCCGAAGCCGCCGGCCGTGCCCTTGATGACGGTCATCGAGTTCGAGATCAGGAACGAGGCGATGCCCGCGCCCAGAATACACATCAGCTCGTGCGGCGCGGCCTCGATGATAACGTCCATCTTGCCGCCAGACATGATGAACGAACCGAACACCAGGCCGAAGAGCAGGACGATGCCGATGATCTGAAACATGGTGCGCAGCCGACCCCGAGTTTGAGCCCGCATCATGGGAGTTAATGCTTAATCCAAGGTTCCCGCCGCGACGATTAGGGAGCGACGCGGCGCCGCGATACGTTGCGCGGGCGCGCAGGCGGGTCTAACGGTTGTTTGATGACTGGGGAGACATCAGAGAACCGGGCCAACCGGGCGCCGTTCGCCATCCTGTTTGGCGTGTCCGTCGCGACGGCGATG
Organism: Caulobacter sp.; assembly: GCA_041905125.1. Taxonomy (GTDB): domain Bacteria; phylum Pseudomonadota; class Alphaproteobacteria; order Caulobacterales; family Caulobacteraceae; genus Caulobacter. The sequence goes on from JAYRLX010000025.1 coordinate 2,366, forward strand.
GGGAACAACGGCATGTTGTCCGTCCTGCCCGCCATCGGCCGCCAGATCGGCATCCCCGACGCCATGGTCGCGGCCATCTTCTCGCTGTCGGCGGTGCTGTGGGCGATCACCTCGCCGCTGTGGGCCCGCCAGTCGGATCTGCGCGGCCGCAAGCCGCTGATCATGCTGGGACTTTCCGGCTTCTGCATCTCGATGCTGATGTGCGCCCTGGTGGTGTCCGCCGGCCTGCATCACCTGGCGCCGCCCCTGGTGATCTTCGTGCTGTTCCTGCTGTGCCGGGCGCTGTTCGGCGGGGTCGGCTCGGCCGCCAATCCGGCCACCCAGGCCTATATGGCCGACCGCACCAGCCGCGAGGAGCGCACCCAGACCATGGCGACCCTCGCCGGGGCCTTCGGTCTGGGCACCGTGGTCGGTCCGCTACTGGCGCCGCTGTTCGTGCTGCCGATCGTCGGCCTGGCCGGCCCGATGTTCGCCTTCGCCCTGATCGCGGCGATCATGCTGGTCGTCGTCAAGCGCGGCCTGCCCGAGACCTTCAAGCCGGGACGCGGCGACACGCCGCCGCGGCGCAAGCTGGGCCTGCCCTGGCGCGGCGAGGGGGCGGCGTTGTGGCGCGATCCGCGCCTGAAGCCCTTCCTGATCTACGGCTTCCTGGTCGCCTCGTGCCAGACCGCCCAGACCCAGACCCTGGGCTTTCTGATCATCGACAAGCTGGGCCTGCCGCCGGTCAAGGCGCAGGGCTTCATCACCCTGGCCATGGCGGCCGGGGCGGTCGCCGGACTGCTGGCCCAGTGGGGCCTGATCCGGATGTTCCGCATGGGCCCGCGCGAGCTGATGCGCTGGGGCGCGGGCGCGGCGGTGCTGGGCAATCTGGTGGTGGCCGTCGCGCCGGACTATGCGGCGGTGGCCATCGGCTACGCGATCGCCTGCCTGGGCTACGGCTTCGCGCGACCGGGCTTCACGGCCGGCGCGTCGCTCTCGGTCCACGCCAAGGACCAGGCCGGCGCCGCGGGCGCGATCGCGGCGATCAACGGCCTGAACGTGGTCGTCGCGCCGCTGTTCGTGCTGCTCTACGAGAAGATCGGCTGGGGGCCGTTCGCGCTGAACGCCCTGATCCTGGCGGCCATGCTGGCCTACGCCCTGCGCCAGGCGGTGCTGCGCTCGGTCAGCCAGTCGCCGCCCGAACATGAGGCGACCATCGCGGGGCTGGAGCGCAGCGACGAAGGCGGGGTTTAGGCCGTCATCCGCTCCAGGGCGCGGCGGTCCTGCAGCACCACGTGGCGGACGGTCGGCAGGGCGATCAGGCCCTCGTCCTGCAGGCTGGTCAGGGTGCGCGAGACGGTTTCGATCGTCAGGCCCAGATAGTCGGCCATGTCCTGGCGGCTCATCGGCACGTCCAGCTCGGCCTTGGCGCGGGTGCGTTCGGCGATGTCCAGCAGCAGGCCGGCGACGCGTTCCTGGGCCGAGCGGCGGCCCAGCATCAGCACGTGGTCCTGGCTGCGCTGCAGGCCTTCGGCGGTCAGGCGCAGGATGGCGCGGGCGGCGTCGCCGCGCTTGGCGGCCAGGTCGCTGAGGGCGCCGCGGCGGATCATGCGGATGGTGGTGTCGGTCATGGCCTCGGCCGTGACGCGGTGGGCTTCGCCCAACTCCAGGCCGAAATAGTCGCCGGCGAAGTGGAACTCGTCGATCTGGCGACGGCCATCGCGCAGGATGCGGTAGGTCCGGACCGCGCCGGAGACGACCTGATAAACGTAGTCGGCGGTTTCGCCTTCCCCGAAGATCTCCTCGTCGCGGGCGAAGCGCGGGCAGGCGCAGGGCATGGCGAGGACGGCGTCGAGACCGCCATCGAGTTGGACGGCCGGTTCGAAGCTTTGCGTGCGGATCGGAGACAGCATTGGAAACCCCCAGTTGCCCGGAGGTTATTGCGCCAAAGCAAAAGTCGCGAAATTCGGGGGGGCCGCCTAAGGAAGCCTCGCTAAGGGAAACCCCTTATGCGGCGACCCTTTACAAACCCGTTTTGACCGGGATCAAAGTCAGCGGCCGGCCCGCCTGCGATGGTTTTGACCATGTGCGACCGGCCCGACCTGTCGGACGGCGACGTCCGGCCCCTGATCCTTCTGCTCGTTGCGGACGAGCCCTTGCGCGAGGCGTTGCGGTTCTCCCTGGAGACCGAAGGCTATAGCGTGACCGCGCCGTCCTGCGCCGACAGCTGCTCGTCGTGCCTGGATTGCCGCGCCGCCGCCTGCGTGATCATCGACGACGGCTCGGCGCCGCTGCCGACGCCCGTTCCCGGTCGCTCGACCATCGTCCTGACCAGCGACGCCCAGCGCTTCCAGCGCCAGGGCGTCAAGGATGTCACCGTCGTGGAAAAGCCGCTGCTGGACGACTCGCTGGGCCGCGAGCTGGCGGCGCTGCTGGCGAAGCACTGAGCGGCTTCGCCGGCGCGTCCTACCCCCCGCGCACCGACAGCGTCATGCGCACCAGGGCCGCCAGGTTGTCGGCCTGCATCTTGGTCATCAGCTTGGCGCGGTAGATCTCGACCGTGCGCGGGCTGATGCCCAGCTCGCGGGCGATGACCTTGTTGGCGTGGCCGGCGACCACCCCGTCCAGCACCTGGCGCTCGCGCTCGGACAGGCTCTCGATGCGCTTGAGGATCGCCGCCTGGTCGGTGGAGACCGGCGCGGCCTCGACCGACTTGAACGCCCGCTGCAGGGCGTCGAGCATCCGCGACTCCGAGAACGGCTTCTCCAGGAAGTCGACCACGCCCGAGCGCATGGCCTCCACCGCCATCGGGATGTCGCCATGGCCGGTGATCATCACGATCGGCATCTTGACCTTGAGCGTGGAGAGGCGCGCGACCAGGTCCTGGCCGCTCATCTCGGGCATGCGCACGTCGGTGATGATCACGCCGGGCCTGGCGCTCTCCAACGCCTCCAGGAAGGCGGGCGCGCTGGCGTAGGTGACGACCTCGAAGTCCGCGGACTCCAGCAGGAAGGCCAGGGAATCGCGAGCGCTTTCGTCGTCGTCGACCACATGCACGACGGGGGCGTCACTCATCGACGGTCTCCTTGGTCTCCGCCGCCTCCGGCGCGGGCGGTAGGGTGAAGCAGAAGCGGGCGCCGCCGGCCGGGCTGGCCTCGGCCCAGATGCGGCCGCCGTGCGCCTCGATGATCGAGCGCGAGATCGACAGGCCCACGCCCATGCCCTGCGGCTTGGTGGTCATGAACGGCTGGAACAGGCGCTCCAGAACCTCGGCGGCGATGCCGGGGCCGGTGTCGTCGACGATGACCTGTGACCAGCCCTCGTCGGTCAGGGCGCTGCTGATCAGCAGGGCGCGCTTCTTGGGGTCCTGCACCTGCATGGCGTCGATGCCGTTGCGGATCAGGTTCAGCAGCACCTGCTGGACCTGGACCCGGTCGGCGAACACCGCGTCGGCCTTCGGATCGAGATTGAGCCGCACGTCGACCTGGCGCTCCTTCTCGCCGATCAGGGCCAGGGCGCTGGCCTCCTCGATCAGCTTGGACAGGCTTTCGGCCTCGCGCTCGCTGGCGCCGCGGCGAACGAAGTCGCGCATGCGGTGGATCACCTCGCCGGCCCGCAGGGCCTGGGCGGCGGCGCGGTCGATGGCGTCGCGGATCTTGGCCTGATCGCTCTCGCGGCCGCGCTCCATCAGCCGGCGCGAACCGGTCAGCAGGTTGGCGATGGCCGATAGCGGCTGGTTCAGCTCGTGGGCCAGGGTCGAGGCCATCTCGCCCATGGCCGTCAGGCGCGAGACGTGGACCAGCTCGTTCTGCAGCTCCTGCAGGCGGGTCTCGGTCTCCTGGCTTTCCGTCAGGTCACGGATGAAGCCGGTGAACGAGGGCGTGCGGCCCTTGGTCTCGCCGACCGCCAGCTCCATCGGGAAGGTCGAGCCGTCCTTGCGGCTGCCGACCACGACGCGCCCCGAGCCGATGATCCGCCGCTCGCCGGTGCGGGCGTAGCGATCGAGATAGCCGTCGTGCTGGGCCTTGTAGGGCTCGGGCATCAGCAGGCTGATGTTCTTGCCCAGCACCTCCTCGGCGGTCCAGCCGAACATCCGCTCGGCGGCGGGGCTGAACGAGGTCATCAGGCCCTGGCGATCGATGACGACCACGGCGTCGGGCACGGTGTCCAGCACCGAGCGCAGGTGGTCGTTGACCGCGGCGGCCCGGCGACGCGTGGCGTGGAACCAGCCTCCGCCCACGGCCATGCCGAAGCCGACCGACAGGAAGATCGCGGCGCAGATGCCGCTGACCAGGTTGAACGGGATGTCTCGCGTCACCCACCAGACCGCCGCCCAGGCGAAGGTGGTGGCGACCACGCCGGGACCCACGCCGCCCAGCGCCGCGCTGATCAGCACCGCCGGCACGAACAGCAGGAACGACGACGGGGCGGTGAAGGCCTCGGGCAGGTACAGGCGCGCGACGGCCGTCGCCATCACCGACAGGAGGGCCGTGACATAGGCGGCGGGCGAGGGATCGCTGAACAGGGTCGAGGACAGGCCTCGGGCGGGCTTCATCCGCGCAAGCACTCCGACGGAAACGCGGCCCTTATAGGCGACGTGGTTTGAGGCAGGTCAAGGCGGGGCGTCCCGGGAATGCTCAAACTCTTGTCTTCAATCAAGGGAGACGCTCATGTCCGACGGACAAACGGCCTATCTGGGAATGGTGATCGCGGCGTTCGCCGTTTTCGCCGTCGTGCTCTTCGCGACTCATATCCGCGTGAACCTGAAATAAGCACTGCGCTCAGAGCGTTGCGACAAGGCCCGGCGGCTCGACCGTCGGGCCTTTTTCGTGCGCGCAAGCGTCGCCCAGGCGCAGCACGCGGCCGCACAGGCGGGTCGGCGCGGGGCGGTGGCTGATCAGCACCAGGCCCTGGCCGGTGCGCGCCAGGCGACGCTCCAGGCCCTCGATCACGCGAGCCTCGGTCGCCGGGTCCAGGCCCTCGGTCGGCTCGTCCAGCAGCAGCCAGGGCGCGGGACGCAGATAGGCGCGGGCCAGAGCCAGGCGGCGACGCTCGCCGCCCGACAGCCGCTCGCCGTCGTCGCCGAGATAGGCCGACAGCTCGCCGGGCGCGGCGCGGACGCGATCGGCGAGGCCGGCGTCCTCGAGCGCTTCCCACAGCGCCGCGTCGCTGGCCTGGGGCGCGCCCAGGCGCAGGTTCTCGCGCACGGTTCCGGCGATCAGGCCGGCGTCCTGCGGCAGCCAGGCCAAGGCGGCGCGGGGAAGAGGGCTTGGCGCCGCCCTTAGGCCCAGCAGGGTCTCGACCAGGGTGGTCTTGCCGCAGCCCGAGGGGCCGACGATCGCCAGCCTTTCGCCGGGCTGGAGGGTCTGGTCCAGGATCGACAGCGCGGGCGCCTCGGCCAGCGGCTTGGCGGGCGCGCGCGGCTGGTGGCGCAGCAGGGCGTTCAACCGGTCGCGGGCCTCGCGCGCCGCGCCGTCCTGGTCGAAGGCGTGGGCCAGGGCGGCCAGCGGCGCGCCGGCCGGGGCGGCGGCGGCCATGGCGCCGGCGACGGCCGCGCCCAGGATCGCCGCCTGGCTGGCCAGGACCAGGCCCTGGGCCCGAGCGGCGGTCTGGCGGGCGGCCTCCAGGTCGGCGGCGCGCTGGTTCAGGGTCTCGCCGGCCCAGGCTTCCAGGCCGTAGGCGCGCAGCTCGGCCGAGGCCGAAACCAGGGCGGCGGCGCTGTCCTTCAGGGCCCCGACCTTGGTCTGGACGGCCGCACGGGCGGGGGCGGAATAGCGGCGGGCCAGGGCGCGGGCCGACAGGATCGCGGCGCCGGCGGCGGCCAGGATCACCAGGCTGGGAAGCCAGCCGGCGAAGGCGGTCAGGAACAGGCCCGCGCCCAGGCCGGCGACCGCGCTCCAGGGGGCGGACAGGCGAACGAAGCGGGTCTCGACGGCGTCGACGTCCTGCACCAGGCGGGCCGAGGCCTCGCCACGCGACAGGGCCAGGGACTCGGCCGACGGCGCGGCGGCCAGGCTGGCGAAGACGGCCGGACGGATGGCGGCCAGGGCGCGCAGGGCCGCGGCGTGTCCGGCCAGGCGCTCGCCGTAGCGGGCCGCGGTGCGCAGGATCGCCAAAAGGCGGATGCCGGCGCTGGGCAGCAGCACGTTGAAGGCGTGGGCGGCGGCGAGGCCCGCCGCTCCGGCCGCGGCGCTGGCGACGATGAACCAGCCCGACAGGCCCAGCAGCAGGGTCGAGGCGGCCCCGACCACCACGGCGCTCAGAATGGCCAGGCGCAGATTGCCGGCGTTGGCGCGCTTCTGGACACGGATCAGGTCGTCGAGGGGCGTGGACACGGTCTTCTTCACAGGCGCACCACCTTGTCCGCCAGGGCCGCGACGGCCTCGGAGTGGGTGGCGATCAGGGTCGTGCGCCCTTGGGCGGCGCGGCGCAAGGCCGTCAGCATCTGGGCCTTGGCCGCCGTGTCGAGATTGGCGGTCGGCTCGTCCAGCAGCAGGATCGGCGCGGGCTTCAGCAGGGCGCGCGCCAGGGACAGACGCCGGCGCTCGCCGCCGGAAAGACCGCTGCCGCGCTCGTCCAGCACGAAGTCGAGACCGCCGGAGCGCTGGGCCAGGGCGGGACCAAGGCCGGCGTCGCGGGCGGCGGCCTCGATCTCGGCGCGGGACGCGTCGCGGCGCGAAAGGGCGATGTTGTCGGCGATCGAGGCGGGCAGGATCAGCGGCGACTGGCCGGCCCAGGCGATGTCGTCCGCCGTGACCGGGCGCTCGGTTCCGTCGATCAGGATCCGCCCTTCGCTCAGCGGCGACAGGCCCAGCAACAGATTCAGGATCGAGCTCTTGCCCGCGCCGCTGGCCCCGACCAGGGCGATGATCGCGCCGGGCGCGATGTCGAGGTCGAAGTCCGAAACGGCCGGGGCGTCGGCCTCGGGATAGCGGATCGTCACGTCTTCGAAGCGGATCGCCGGGGCGGCGGGCAGGGGCGCGACGGCCGGGGCGGAGGCCGGCTCTTCGAACGTCGACAGCCGCGCGGCGGCGGCCTCGGCGGCCTGACGGTCGTGATAGGCGGCGGCCAGGCGCCGCATCGGGGCGTAGACCTCCGGCGCCAGGGCCAGCACGAAGAAGGCGCGCTTCAGGTCCAACTGCTCGGGAACGGGGAAGGGCAGCAGGCGCAGCAGGTTGAAGCCGCAATAGACCGCCACCAGCGCCACCGACAGGGCGGCGAAAAACTCGAGCGCCGCCGAGGACAGGAAGGCGACGCGCAGCACCTTCAGCGTCCGTTCGGCCAGGGCGGAGGCCGAGCGGCCCAGAGCGGCGGTGGTCGTTCCCTCGGCCTCGAAGGCCAGGACCACCGGCAGGGCGCGGACGCGGTCCAGGAACAGGCCCGACAGCCGCTCCAGGGCTTGGAACTGGGCGCGGGCTTCGGCCGCGGCGGCGGTCCCGGCCAGGATCATGGCGACGATGAACGGGATCAGAGTGGCCAGCATGATGGCCGCGCAGATCGGGCTGGCGATGGCCGCGACGGCGATCATCAGCAGCGGCAGGGCGGCCGCCGCCATCCGCGTGGGCAGGAAGCGGGCGAAATAGCCGTCCATCGCCTCGACGCCCTCGACCAGGGCGGTGGTCGCCTCGCCGGCCGAGCGGCGGGGGCCGCCGAACACCGATCGCGCCAGCTCGGCGCGGAGCTCGGCCTTGGCGCCGGCCGCCGCCGTGGCTCCGGCTCGGGCGCTGGCGTAGGCCAGCACGGCGCGCAGCAGCATGGCCGCCAGCACGCCGGCCAGGCAGGCGGAAAAGATCAGGGGATTGCGATGGTTGGCGATCGCGTCGGCGCCGAACGCCAGGCCGGCCGCGAAGCCGATCGCCGCCAGGCCGTCCAGCAGGCCGACGGTCTGAGCCCGCCGCAAGGCCGGCCCGGCGGTCCGGTCGCGCCGCTTCAACCAGGCCTTGGAAACGCGAAGGTGATCAATCTGTACTATGCCGGAACCCATCGGTTGAGTGTAGGCTGACGCCGCCTTCGAACCTTGATCATGATCAAGGTTTGGCGCAACGGCCGGGTCTAGGGATCGCCCCTGGTCGGCTTGCGTATCGACCGTTGTCTCGGAGTTGTCCATGGACCCCGCGGTTATCGACCTGTCGCGACTGCAGTTCGCTTTGACGGCCCTCTACCACTTTCTGTTCGTGCCCCTGACCCTGGGGCTCTCCTTCATGCTGGTAATCATGGAGAGCATCTATGTGATGACCAAGCGGCCGATCTGGCGCACGGTCACGCGGTTCTGGGGGACGCTGTTCGGCATCAACTTCGTGCTGGGCGTGGCGACCGGGATCACCATGGAATTCCAGTTCGGGATGAACTGGTCCTACTACTCCCACTATGTCGGCGACATCTTCGGCGCCCCGCTGGCGATCGAGGGCCTGATGGCCTTCTTCCTGGAGGCGACGTTCGTCGGCCTGATGTTCTTCGGCTGGGACAAGCTGTCGCGGGTGGGCCACCTGGCGGTGACCTTCCTGACGGCGCTGGGCACCAATCTCTCGGCGCTGTGGATCCTGGTCGCCAACGGTTGGATGCAGAACCCGATGGGGGCGGCCTTCAATCCCGACACCATGCGGATGGAGGTCTCCAGCTTCCGCGACGTGCTGTTCAACCCGGTCGCCCAGGCCAAGTTCGTGCACACGGTCAGCGCCGGTTACGTGATCGCCTCGGTCTTCGTGCTGGGGATCTCGGCCTTCTATCTGCTGAAGGGCAAGTATGTCGGCGTCGCCAAGCGCTCGATGACGGTGGCCGCGGCCTTTGGTCTTGCGTCATCGCTGTCGGTGGTCGTGCTGGGCGACGAGAGCGGCTACGCCCTGACCGACAACCAGAAAATGAAGCTGGCGGCCCTTGAGGCCATGTGGGAGACCGAGCCCGCCCCGGCCGGCCTGACCGCCTTCGGCATCCCGAGCCTCGCGGATCGCAAGACCCACTACGAGGTCAAGATCCCCTATGTGCTGGGCCTGATCGCCACCCGCAGCTTCGACAAGCCGGTGGAAGGCATCTTCCAGCTGGTCGCCAAGGCGCAGGACCGCATCGAGTCCGGCGTGATCGCCTATGGCGCGGTCGAGGCGCTGAAGGCCAATCCGAACGACCTGGCCGCGCGCGCCACCTTCGAGCAGCATCGCCGCGACCTGGGCTACGCCCTGCTGCTGAAGCGCTATGTCGCCGATCCGCGCCAGGCCAGTCCGGACCTGATCCAGAAGGCGGCCTGGGACACCGTCCCGCCGGTGCCGGTGATGTTCTGGGCGTTCCGGATCATGGCCGGGATCGGCTTCCTGATGATCGCCCTGTTCGCCACGGCCTTCCTGCTGGTCACCCTGCGCAAGCACGAGACCAAGTGGTTCCTGGTCCTGGCGGTGGGCGCAATCCCGCTGCCGTGGATCTCGACCGAGCTGGGCTGGGTGCTGGCCGAGCTGGGCCGCCAGCCGTGGGCGGTGGACGGCGTGCTGCCGACCTTCCTGGGAGCGTCCAGCCTGACCGTTCCGCAGCTGCTGACCAGCATCGCGGCCTTCACCCTGTTGTACGGCGCCCTGGCGGTGGTCGAGATCGGCCTGATCATCAAGACCGTCAAGAAGGGGCCCTTCGCTCAGCATGAGCCCGCGCTCGATGGTTCGCCAGAACCCGAACCGGCCGTGGCGTAAGAGGAGCCAGTCCTATGGATATCCCCGTTGATTTCGCCACGCTTCGCGTCATCTGGTGGGCCCTGGTCGGCATCCTGCTGATCGGCTTCGCCCTCACCGACGGCTTCGACATGGGCGTCGGCGCCCTGCTGCCCTTCGTCGCCAAGACCGACAAGGAACGCCGGATGGTGATCAACACCATCGGCGCGACCTGGGAAGGCAACCAGGTGTGGTTCATCCTGGGCGGCGGCGCGATCTTCGCCGCTTGGCCGTTCGTCTACGCCATCAGCTTCTCGGGCTTCTACCTGGCGCTGTTCACGGTCCTGGCGGCCATGATCCTGCGGCCGGTGGGCTTCAAGTACCGTTCCAAGCGGCCCGACCCGCGCTGGCGGTCGTTCTGGGACTGGGCGCTGTTCATCGGCGGCTTCGTGCCGGTGCTGTGCTTCGGCGTGGCCCTGGGCAATGTGCTGCAAGGCGCGCCCTTCCGCCTCAACGACGACCTGCGGGCCTTCTATGACGGCTCGTTCCTGGGCCTGTTCTCGCCGTTCGCCCTGCTGTGCGGCCTGCTGTCGGTCGCCATGCTGGTGCTGCACGGCGCGGCCTGGATCACGGTGAAGGGCGAGGAGGGCCCGGTGACCGACCGCGCCCGCCGCATCGGCGAGATCGCCGGCCTGGCCAGCATCGTGCTGTTCGCCGCCGGCGGCTTCTGGGTCGCCTTCGGCGGCATGGGCTTCCGGATCGAAGGGCTGGCCGATGCGGCTGGTCCGTCGAACCCCCTGCGCGGCGCCGCCGCCGTGTCGGCGCCCGGCGCCTGGCTGGACAACTACGGCCGCCACGGCTGGACCATCGTCGCTCCCGTGCTCGGCTTCGCCGGGGCGGGCCTGGCGCTGCTGGGCCTGCGCGCCAAGTCGGCCTGGATGGCGTTCGCCGGCTCCTCGGCTTCGGCCGCCGGCATCATCGGGACCGTAGGCCTGTCGATGTTCCCGTTCATCCTGCCCAGCTCGGTCGATCCGCGCTCCAGCCTGACGGTCTGGAACGCCTCGTCCTCGCACCTGACCCTGTTCGTCATGCTGGTCGTGACGGTGGTCTTCCTGCCGCTGGTGCTGCTCTACACCGCCTGGGTCTACAAGGTGCTGTGGGGCCGCAGCACGACCGGCGCCCTGACCACCAACCCCGACCTCTACTGATCCGAAGGAGACAATCCGATGTGGTACTTCACCTGGATCCTGGGCCTGGGCCTGGCCGTCGCCTTCGGCGTCCTGAACGGCGTCTGGTATGAGTTCAACCTGGCCGACGACGGCGACGAAGGCCTGTCCGAATAGCCAACCAAAGTCGCGGCGACTCATTTCGGGGCGCCGCGACATTTGGGCGCGCCCCCAGCGCGTTTGGCTTAACGCTTGCTAAAGGCGGCGCAGGGTTAACTGGCAAGGTGTTCCGGAGCGCGTCGAATCGCGGCCCCGGAGCCAAGCCTTACGTTCCCGGGGACCGCTTATGACCGACAACACCGCGCCTGCTCTGGAGCTGATCTCGTTCTGCATCGGCGAGCAGGAATTCTGCATCGACGTGAAGACGGTCCGCGAAATCCGCGGCTGGACTCCGGCCACCCCGATCCCCCACGCCCCAGCCTATCTGCGCGGCGTCATCAACCTTCGCGGCGCGATCATGCCGGTCATCGACCTGCGCAACCGCCTGGGCCTGGGCGTGACCATCCCCGAGACCCGCCACGTGATCGTGGTCGTCGAGTGCCAGGACCGCTTGGCCGGCATCCTGGTGGACGCCGTGTCGGAAACCTTCACCGTGCCGCGCGACAGCCTGCAGCCGGCCCCGGACGTCGGCGAAGAGCTGCGCTATCTGCAGGCGATCATCTCGATCGAGAACCGCCTGATCAGCTACCTGCGCATGGACGACGTGTTCCCGGCGCAGATCAGCGAAGCGGCTTAAGAGCGCGCTCTGATCCTTCCTCCCCATTAGGGGGAGGTGGATCGCTGCGGATACGCAGCGAGACGGAGGGGGTCAGGCCAGCGGCTCCGAGCGAGCGGCAAGCCCCCCCCCCCCCCCCGGGGGGGGGCCCCCCCCCCCCGGGGGGGGGGGGGCCACAAAAAAAAAACCCCCCCCCCGC
>JAYRLX010000025.1:14120-18978 GCA_041905125.1 Caulobacter sp.
CCCCTTGGGGGGGCGTTGTATCGCGGGTTAACCCCCGGGCGCGGGGGGGGGCCAGGCCAGCGGCTCCGAGCGAGCGGCAAGCCCCCTCCACCGCCGTTCGGCGGTCCCCCTCCCCCATGAGGGGGAGGAAGAAAAATCTAAAACCTCACCCCTTGCGAACAATCCGCGCCGCCGCCGCGTGGAAGCCGGCTTCCGCCTCGGCGGAGTCGGCCACGGCCGCGTGGCGGTCGCGGGCGACGCCCATGTTGCTCTCGGCGTAGCTCTCCGAGACCTTGCGGGCCTCCTGGGCGCGCAGGGCGGCGTTCGAGGCCTGGGTCTCGTGCCAGTCGGCCAGGGCCTCGGGCGTCAGGTCGTCGGCCGCGTCCGGATGCGGGGCGACGTCGCCGAAGCCGATCGCCACGAAGCCGTGGATGACGCCGCCATAGTCCTCTTCCGACAGCAGGAATGTGATCTGCCGCTCCTCGAACTGGCCGGTATAGGTGTCGGTCGAGGGATCGAACTCGCGCAGCACCAGGATGTCGCCGACCTTGAACTCGCGGTCGTTGCGGCGGATTTCGAAGCGCTTCGTGCCCGATCGGACGGCGGCGAAGTACTTGGGCCAGGTCTTCAGTTCGTGGCGATGCATGGCGGGCGGACTTTTCTGGAAAACGGGGAGGCGGGGGTTCTGGCGACAGAACCCTAGCGCAAGGTTAACGGCTCAAACATATCCCCAAACCAAAGTTGGGGCTGCCGGCTACTCGTCGATGCAGACCCGGACGATCTCGGCGCGCAGGTCCGGCAGGCCCAGGCCCTTCTCGGACGAGGTGGCCAGCACGCGCGGGAAGGCGGCGGGGCGCTTGGCGATGGCCTTCAAGGTGTCGGCCACGACCTTGTCGACCTCGGCCGGCTTGATCTTGTCGGCCTTGGTCAGGACGATCTGGTAGGAGACCGCGGCCTCGTCCAGGGCGTCCAGCGCCTCCAGGTCGACCTTCTTCAGGCCATGGCGGGCGTCGATCAGCACATAGACGCGCTTCAGGTTGGCGCGGCCCCGCAGATAGGCGCGGCCCAGATCCTGGAACTTGTCGGCGATCGAGCGGGAAACCCGCGCGAAGCCGTAGCCGGGCAGGTCGACCAGGCGCAGCTGCTCGGCCAGCAGGAAGAAGTTGATCTCCCGCGTCCGGCCCGGCTCGTTCGAGGCGCGGGCTAGGTACTTCTGGTTCACCAGGCCGTTGATCAGGCTGGACTTGCCGACGTTCGAGCGGCCGGCGAAGGCCACTTCCGGCAGGTCGGGGGACGGCATGGCGTCCATCCGCACCGCGCCCATGATGAACGAGACGGGCTGGGCGAAGAACACCCGGGCCCGCTCGATCTCGTCCTCCGAAAACAGAGGGGGGGTGAAGATCGGATCTTCGCTCATCAGGTGGCGCTAACAGTCTTGCCCTGCAGGCGCGCGATGATCCGGTCGATCGGGTTCTCGACCTTGTAGCGGCGCATCATCACGTACTGCTGGACGATGGTCAGGACGTTGCTCCAGCACCAGTAGATCACCAGGCCCACCGCGAACTGCGACAGGGTGAAGGTGAAGATGATCGGGAACAGCTGGAAGATGCGTTGCTGCATCGGGTCGCCGGCCGGCGGGTTCATCGCCGTGGTCAGCCACATGGTGAAGCCGTACAGCAGCGGCCAGACGCCGATGTGCAGCGGACCGTCCAGGAAGCCGCCGATCAGCGGGGCCGTCGCCGGATTCCAGTGGATCAGGCCGAACAGGGTGAAGATCGTCGACGGGTCGCGGGCCGACAGGTCCTGGATCCAGCCGAAGAACGGCGCGTGGCGCATTTCGATGGTGACGGTCAGCACCTTGTACAGCGAGTAGAAGACCGGGATCTGGATCAGCATCGGAAGACAGCCCATCATCGGGTTGATCTTCTCCTTCTGATACAGCTGCATCATCTCCTGCTGCTGCTTGGCCGGATCGTCCTTGTGCTTGGCCTTCAGCTTCTCGATCTCAGGCGCGATCTTCTTCATCTTCGCCATCGACTCGTAGCTCTTGTCCGCCATCGGGTAGAGGACGAGCTTGAGCACGACGGTCAGCAGCATGATGGCCAGGCCGAAGTTGCCGACCAGGCGATAGAAGATCTCCAGCACGTTGAAGATCGGGCGCGTGAAGAAGCTGAACATGCCCCAGTCCACGGCCCAGTCGAAGCGGGGGATGTCGGCCTTGCGGCTGTCCCAGAACTTCCACCAGTCGGGCGCCTGGCCGTTGAACTCGTACTTGCGCAGCAGCGGCACGGTCTTGGCGCCGGCGAACAGGCGGGTCTTCTGCGTCAGGGTCGCGCCGGGGTTCAGGGCTTGGGTCGGGCCGACGATGTTGACGTCGTAGATGTCGACGCCGGCCACGTTGGTGAACAGGTACTCGGCCTTGATCGCCTGGTCCTGGTTCGGGATCAGGGCGGCCAGCCAGTACTTGTCGGTGATGCCGGTCCAGCCGCCGGTGGAGTCGAAGGACTGACGGTTCTGGTCCTTCTTCCACTTGGGGTACTTGGCGTACTTCAGCTCTTTCTTCTCACCGCCCAGATTGCCGATGGCGCCTTCGTGGACGATCTGGGTCTTGCCCAGGTGGTCGGTGATGCCCTGGCGCTGGACGCGGGCGTAGGGGGCCATCTGGTAGGCGTTGGCGCCGGTGTTCTTGACGCTGTCGGCGACGGTGAACATCGCCTGGTCGTCGACCGAGATCACGCGGGTGAAGACCAGGCCCTGGCCGTTGTCATAGGTCAGGGTGACCGGCGAATTGGGACGCAGCACCTGGCCCGGCGCGGCGGTCCAGACGGTGCGGCTGTCGGGCAGCCCCGGCAGGTTCAGGCCGTTCCAGCCGAAGTCGGCGAACCAGGCGTGCTCGGCGCCTTCCGGACGGAAGAGCTCGACCGGCGGCGAGTTCTTGTCGGTGGTCTCGGCGTACTTGCGCAGGAAGAGGTCGTCGATGCGGGCGCCCTTCAGGGCGATCGAGCCCTTCAGCGCGGGCGTGTCGACCACGATGCGCGGGCTCTGGGCCTTGGCGGCGTCGCGCGACAGGCGCAGCGGGGCGGGGTTGCCGTTGGCGTCCAGCGGCACGCCGGCCTGGGCGGCCGTCTGCTGCTGCGCGGCCTTCTTGGCGCGCATCTCGGCCTCGGCCTGCTTCTGCTGCGGACCCAGGATGAAGAACTGGTACCCGATCAGGATCGCGAACGCGATGGCGAGGAACGCCATCGTGTTTTTGTTGTCGTTCTGCATGGAGCGCTTAACCGGAAACTGTGTGATCGGGTTGTTGGGAAGAGGCGAGGGAAGACGGATCGCCCGACGATGACCGCGAGACCTTGCTTCTCACGCCATCGTGCTCGGCGGCGAGGCTTATCAGCGCGGTTTTGACGTCGTCAAGCAAACGTCCCCATTCGCGCGAGCCCGTACCGCCGCGCGCGATGAAGACATAGTCATGCGAAGGGCGCGCATGAAGGGGCAGGACCAGCCGCGCGGCCTCGCGCAGGCGGCGCTTGGCGCGGTTGCGCTCGACCGCGCCGCCGATCTTCTTGGTGGCCGTGAAGCCGACGCGGACCACCGGGTCCTCGTCCGGACGCTTGCGCATCTGGATGAACACCGCGCCGCGCGACAGGGCCGGGGCCTTGGCCGCCAGCAGGAAGTCGGCGCGCTTGCGAAGGCGCTCGAACTTGAGCGGCGTCTCAGACAAGACATCAGGCATGAAAAAAGCCGCCTTTCCGGCGAGAACCTGGGACCAGGTCTGTGGAAAAGGCGGCTTTGATCATGATCTCGCCTCCCGAAGGAGGAAGAGCAATTAGGCGGTCAGGCGCTTGCGGCCCTTGGCGCGGCGACGCGCGACGACCTTTTGGCCATTCTTGGTGGCCATACGCGCGCGGTAGCCGTGACGGCGGGCACGCACGAGCTTCGACGGCTGGAAGGTGCGCTTCACGACGTGGCTCCGAAATGCAAAACGTTGGACGCGAAGCCTGGGGCCTCGCGAGTGAGGGGCGGTGGATAAAAGAACGGGCGCGGGATGTCAACCTGAGTCGGTTCAGGGGCTTAGGGAACGATCACCGCCTTGCCCACCACCTTGCGCTCCGCCAGCAGATCGAACGCCTCGCGCCAGCGGTCAAGAGGGAGTTCGGCATGGACGTGCGGCCGGATGCGGCCCTCGTTGGCCATCGCCCACACGGCCTCGCTGTTCTCGCGGCCCTTGTCGGGAAACTGGCGGCCGTATTCGCCGGCCCGCACGCCCATCACCGAGAAGCCCTTGATCAGCGGCATATTGACCGAGACGGTCGGGATCCGCCCCGAGGTGAAGCCGATCACCAGCAGGCGCCCGTCGAAGGCGACGCAGCGGACGCTCTCGTCGAAGACGTCGCCGCCCACGGGGTCATAGATCACGTCCGCCCCGTGACCGCCGGTGATCTCCTTGATCCGATCGCGGAAGCCGCCCGTCACATTCACCACCGCGTCGGGGGCGTACAGCGCCTGGACCTGGGCCAGCTTGTCGTCCGAGGCCGAGGTCGCGATGACCCGCGCGCCTAGCGCCTTGGCCAGGTCGACGGCCGCCAGGCCCACCCCGCCGGCCGCGCCGTGGACCAGCACCCACTCGCCGGGCTCCAGCCGCGCGCGGCGGACCAGGGCGACATAGGCGGTGAGATAGGCCGCGCCATAAGCGGCGCCCTCGGCGAAGGACAGGCGCTCGGGCTTGGGCTTGAGGGCGTCGGCCGACAGCACGGCGTATTCGGCGAAGCCGCCCAGCCGCGCGCCGCCGACCACGGCGTCGCCGACCGCGAAGCTCGGGACGCCCACGCCCCGCGCCGCGCCCGCGCCGGCCAGGTCCAGGCCCGGCGTGACGGGGAGGGGG
>JAYRLX010000417.1:0-1371 GCA_041905125.1 Caulobacter sp.
GAAGCCCGAACCCAGCTGGTCGTAGAAGTACGAGTAGTCGGTGTAGTCCGAATTGGTGACGTCGTTGCGCTTCAGGTACGAGCCCGAATAGGTGACGTCGAGATTGGCGACTTGGCCCTCGATGGTCATGGCCGCCTGGACCCACTTGTCCTTGCTGCTTTCCGGATAGAAGTGGGTGACCTTCAGGTCGCCGACCTTGGGGTCGTAGGCGAACAGGCCGCCGACCTTCTGCACCTGGCCCATGACCTGGGGCGTGACCACCCAGTTGTCGTTCAGCTCGATGCGCAGGGCCGCGCGGCCGCCCTGGGTGTAGACGGTGTTGTAGTCGTCCTTGACCCGGGCCTTGTTGAAGATGGTGACGTCGTTGGACTTGTCGTTGTCGCCGCGCGTGTAGGTGCGCGAGCCGGCGACGTTGTCGATATAGCCCGCGTCGCGCACGTCCCAGCCCACCAGGCGGACAGCGATCTTGTCCGACAGCGGCATGTTGACGAAGCCTTCCAGGGTGTGGCCGGTCCCGCCGTGATCCACCTGGTTCAGCTCCAGGTCGACGCCGGCCTTGAAGCCGGTCGAGGTGGGCTTGTTGGTGATGATGCGCAGCGTGCCGGCCTGGGAGCTGGCGCCGTACAGCGTGCCTTGCGGACCGGCCAGGGCCTCGACCCGCGCGATGTCGTAGACGTGGACGTCCAGCGCGCCCTGGATCGTGGTGACCGGCTGTTCGTCCAGATAGACGCCGACGCTGGGCAGCGAGCCCGAGTGGTTGCCGTCGCCGCCGCTGGCGACGCCGCGCATGTAGACCTGGCCGAAGCCGGGGCCCGACGTCGTGAACGACACGCTGGGCAGGTACTTCACATAGTCGACGAAGGCGCCGACCTGCAGCTGTTCAAGCTTCTCGCCGCCCAGGGCCTGGATGCTGACCGGCACGTCCTGCAGGTTTTCCGAGCGCTTCTGGGCGGTGACCACCACCTCCTCCAGAGCGGTTGGGCTTTGCGCGGCTTGGCTTTGCGCATGGGCCAGACCCGTCATCATGGTCGAAGCCAGCAGCGCCGCCGAATAGGCGCCAACCTTTCTCGAACGCAGCAATCCCGACGCCATAGTCCACTCCCCTCACCCCATTTGAGGGAACGATGTTCGACCCGCGCCTAAGAGTCCGGCAAGGTTGGAAATTGCGGTCCGGCGTCAATTCCGGCGACTGTTGCAGAAATGGCAAGAACCGCGACAGATGGTCAAATAACGGGCGCATCCGGATAGGCGTCGAGCACAGGCCCCAACGCCTGCTTGAGGGGCCCTAGGTGCGATTCGAATTTCTGCCAGTGTTCGACCGCGTCCTTGAAGATGGGCCGCCGCACCTGCTCTGAACTGGCGGTGCGCACC
>JAYRLX010000417.1:1381-3321 GCA_041905125.1 Caulobacter sp.
TGCGGCGTCAGGCAGGCTTCCTCGAACGGCAGGCCGCAATGGTCGAGCAGAGCGCGAATTTCACGCTCAGGGTTCTCGATCATCGCCTCGTAGATCACCCGGTGGACGCGCCCCGGCAGCACGGCGTCGAAGTGGGCCATCAGCTCGACATAGTCGGCGTAGTAGCGGCCGATGTCGGCCAGGTCGTAGCTGAACGCCTGCCCGCGCGCGAAGTGCTGCTTGAAGCCCGAAAAGCAACAGCCCAGCGGGTGGCGCCGCGCGTCGATGATCTTGGCGTTGGGCAGGATCAGGTGGATGAAGCCCGCGTGCGCGAAGTTGTTCGGCATCTTGTCGATAAAGAACGGCTTGTCGGTCTTGCGCTGGACGCGGGTGCGCTCGATGAACTCCTCGCCGAGCTCGCGCAGCTGGTCGCGCGACAGGTCGGCCAGCACCTCGGGATAGCTGGACTCGGCGCGATGGGCGGTCTTGCCGCCCAGGCGCCGCGCCATGACGATCAGGTCTGGCAGCTCCATCGTGCCCTCGACCATCGAGTGGCTGGCCAGGATCTGCTCGATCAGGGTCGAGCCGGCGCGCGGCAGGCCGACGATGAAGATCGGATCGGGGGCTTGCGCGCCCCACCCCGCCCGCGCCGCCAGGAAGGCCGGCGTGAACAGCGCCTTGGTCCGGGCGGTTTCGGCGGCGTTCTCATCGGGGTCGTAGTCCAGCTGCGCCCGGCGGATCGCGGCGCCGGCCGCGTAGTGGGCGAACGACTCGTCCCACGCTTCGGCGTCCTCGTTCGCCTTGCCCAGGGCGTAGCGGAGGTGCAGCCGGTCGTCGTCCGACAGACCTGGCGCGTCGAGCGCGGCGGTCATGGCCGCGACGTCCTCCGGCGTGAATTTGACGGTCTTGAGATTGGCCAGACTCCACCAAGCCTCGCCCAGGGTCGGCGCCTGGGCCAGAGCCTTGCGATAGGCGGCGATCGAGTCGGCCTGACGGCCCACCGTCTTCAACGCGTGGCCGTAGCTCATCCAGCCCTTCGGCTGGTTGGGATAGTCGGCCAGCATCCGCTCGCAGACGGCGATGGCCTGCTCGTATTCGCCCAGCCGCGCCAGGATCGCGGCGCGCAGATTGGCGTAGCCGGGATGGCGCGGGTCCTTGCCGGTCAGGCGCTCGATCTGCGCCAAGGCCTCTCGGTTCTTGCTCTGGCGATAGAGCATGGTCGCCAGGTTGTGGCGGGCGGCGGCGAAGTTCGGGGCAAGCTCCAGGCAGCGGGTCAGCAGGCCCTCAGCGTCGGCGTAGCGGCCCAGGCGCGCGCCGGTCTCGGCCAGCATGCGGATGGCGGCGACGTCGGCGGGATCGGCCTTCAGCCGCTCGCGCAGCAGCCGCTCGGCCTCGCCGAGGCGATCCTCGCTCAGGGCCGTGGCGGCCTCGACCAGCAGCGGATCACGGGTCGAGGCGCGCAACTGCCGGGCCAGGGCCCGCTCGGCGCCGGCCTCGTCGCCGAGCAGCGACAGGCTCTCGGACAGGCCGCGCCAGGCTTCCGACAGGCGCGGCTCCAGGGCGCTGGCCCGATCGAAGGCCTGGACGGCTTCCGCCGTGCGGCCCAGGCGCTCCAGGCAGAGACCGAGCTCCAGCTGGGCCAGCGACAGGTTCGGCAGGGCCTTGGCGAGGGGGGCGACGGCTTCCAGCGCCGCCTGGACCTCGCCCGACAGACGCAGCGCGGTCGCCAGCAGGCGCGTGGTGTCGGCGTGACGGGGCACGACCTCAAGGATCGCCCGCGCTTGTTCGGCGGCGAGCCGCGGATCGCTGTCCAGCAGGCGCTCGGCGTTGGCGAACGCGTCGGCGAGGCTGGCGGCGGGAGCGGTCGTGGTGGTCATGGCGCGAGGAGAGCGGGCGGAGGGCGGGGGTGTCAATCCAAGATGCTCCCCCTCAGGGGGAGCTGTCGCGGAGCGACTGAGGGG
>JAYRLX010000418.1:0-3307 GCA_041905125.1 Caulobacter sp.
TATTTCCCGGACAACGTCTTCTTCCACTCGGACGGCAAGTTCGCCGCGACGATCGACTTCTATTTCGCCTGCGACGACGCCTATGCCTACGACCTGGCCGTGACGCTGAACGCCTGGTGCTTCGAGGCCGACGGCAGCTTCAACGTTACCGCCGCCAAGGCGCTGCTGAACGGCTATGAGCGCCGCCGGCCGCTGAGCCCGGTCGAGAAGGAGGCCTTGCCGATCCTGGCGCGCGGGGCGGCGATGCGCTTCTTCCTGACGCGCCTGGCCGATTGGGGCGCGACGCCCGCCGGGGCGCTCGTGAAGCCCAAGGACCCGCTGGAGTACGAGCGCAAGCTGGCCGTCCACCGCGAGGGCCTCGTGCTGTTCGCATGACGCCCAAGGTCACGATCTATACCGACGGCGCCTGCAAGGGGAATCCAGGTCCCGGCGGCTGGGGCGCCATCCTGTTCTATGGCGACAAGAAGAAGGAAATCTGCGGCGGCGAACCGGGAACGACCAACAACCGCATGGAGCTGATGGCCGCCATCCAGGCGCTGGAGCTGCTGAACCGCCCTTGCGTCGTCGAGCTGCACACCGACAGCCAGTACGTCATGAAGGGCATCCAGGAGTGGATCCGGGGCTGGAAGGCGCGCGGCTGGAAGACGGCCGACAAGAGCCCGGTCAAGAACGACGACCTGTGGAAGCGGCTCGACGCCGCCCGCTCGCGCCATGACGTCGACTGGCGCTGGGTCAAGGGCCACGCCGGCCATCCGCTGAACGAACGCGCGGACGAGCTGGCGAACCAAGGCCTGCGCGAAGCCAATCCGCGCTTCTAAGGGCGTCTGGCGGCAAGCCCTTAAGGTTCCCGCATAGGTTTTTCTCTGAACGGAAAATCACCTATAAGGAGATAACAGGGCCGGTCCGCGTCAGTCTCAAGACCGCACCCTTTCTCGGCTTGAACCCAGGCTTCGGCTTCCGAGACTTGCCATGACGCGCACCCGCCGAAAGATTCAAGCTTGGCCGTTTGAGGCGCCATATCGTCGGCGTCGTCTTATCGATATGCGGATCGGCTTCCTCTTCAATCACGATCAGGTCCACCAGGTGGCGCACAGCCTGCCGATCGCCTTGGCCCTGGCGCGCGGCCGCCCGGACCTCGACATCGTGGTGGCCACCACCAATCCGCGCCTCAGCGCAGAGGTCATCCGGCTCTCCGACGGGATGATCGGCAATGGCGTGACGCTGGTCCAGCTGAGCCTGAAGCCAGGACTTTCAAAGAATCTCGCGGGCGTCCTGGAAGCGTTGATCCCCGCCACCAAGCTGATGATCTATCGCGACAACCTGGAGTTCTTCCGCTCCCTCGACTTCCTCGTCGTGGCCGAGAAGACCTCGCTGATCCTGAAGACCCGCTACGGCCTGACCGACCTGAAGATCGTCCACACCCGGCATGGCGCTGGCGATCGCGCGATCGGGTTCGACAAGGCCAGCGCCGGCTTCGACCATGTGCTGGTCTCCGGCCCCAAGATCCGCGAGCGCCTGATCACCGAGGCGGGCGTGAACCCCGAGACGATCTCGGTCGTCGGCTATCCCAAGTTCGACCTGGCGCCGCCGCGTCCGAACCTGCCGTTCGTCGACGATCGGCGTCCCGTGGTCTTGTACAATCCGCACGTCTCGCCGCACCTGTCGTCCTGGTACGACGAGGGTCGCGCCGTGCTGGACTGGTTCGTCGAGCACGACGAATACCAGCTGATCTTCGCGCCGCATGTGATGCTGTTCGAGCGTCCCTTCGTGGTCACGATCGACAAGCTCCGCGTCGATCGCGCCGGCCATATCGACGAGAAGTACCTGCGGGCCGCGAACATCCATATCGATCTGGGCAGCCGCGCCTCGACGACCATGACCTACACCCAGCGGGCGGACATCTATCTGGGCGACGTCAGCAGCCAGATCTACGAGTTCCTGCTGCATCCCCGCCCCTGCGTGTTCCTGAACAACCACGGCTTCGACTGGCGCGGCGACGCCAATTTCGAGCATTGGCGCGCGGGCCCCGTCATCACCCGCGCCGCCGAACTGGGCCCGGCCCTGGCCGCCGCCCAGGCGGACCACGCCGCGATCTGGCGTCCGGTCCAGCAGGCCCTGTTCGACCGCAGCTTCGACCTGACGGACGAGCCCTCCTCGCTGCGGGCCGCCCGCGCGCTCGCGCGGTTCGCCGGCCTCGACTGGCCGGAGACCTCCGCCCAGCCCGCGATGGCGGTCGCCGGCTAGAGCGCGCTAGACTTGGGTTCGAACGCGCCACGACTCTAAGAAGACACGCATGCGGATCGCCTATGTGATCAACTCGCTGGAGGGCGGCGGCGCGGCCGCGCCCGTCCCGGCCGTCACCCGCGTGCTGCGCGACCAGGGCGCCGAGGTCGAGGTCTTCGCCCTGCTGCGACGCGACGGTCGGGCCCTGGCGGCCATGGAGGCCGACGGCCTGGTGGTGCATGTCCGCGACGGCCAGGAGAAGGACCACGCTGCGGCGCTGGCCTGGCTGGATCGCAGCCTCGCCGCCTACAAGCCCGACCTGATCTGGACCTCCCTGACCCGGGCGACGCTTCTGGGGCAACTGGTCGGACTGCGTCGGCGGTTGCCCGTCGTCAGCTGGCAGCACGCCGCCTTCCTCAAGCCCGCCAACAAGGTCCTGCTGCGCGCCACCCAGGGTCTCAGCCAGCTGTGGATCGGCGATTCCGACAACGTCACCCGCCTGACCGCCGAACGCCTGGGGGTTCCGGCCGAACGGTTGACGACCTGGCCCCTGTTCGCGGCCAAGGACGAGACGCCAGTGGCCAAGCCCTGGACAGCCGGCCAGACCGTCGAGCTGGGCTCGCTGGGGCGGCTGCATCGCGTGAAGGGCTATGACGTGCTGGTCGAGGCCCTGGCGCGCCTGAAGGCGTCCGGCTTCATCCCGCCCGCGCCGTTCCGCGTGCGGATCGCCGGCGACGGCGCCCAGCGCGGGGCGCTGGCCGCCCAGATCGCCGCCGCAGGGCTCGACAACATCGAATTGGTCGGCTTCCAGCCGCGCCCTCGGGAGTTCCTGGCCAGCCTTCACGCCTATGTGCAGCCGTCCCGCTCCGAAGGCCTGTGCATCGCCGCTCACGAGGCCATGGAGGCCGGCCTGCCGGTGGTCGCCTCGGCGGTGGGAGAAATGCCGTTCACCGTGCTGGACGATCGTACGGGCCTCGTCGTTCCGCCGGACGACGCCCAGGCGCTGGCGGAAGCCCTGCGCAAATTGCTCGCCGCGCCTGAGCGCCTCGCCAGCCTGGGCGCGGCGTCGCGCGCCCGGGTGCTG
>JAYRLX010000419.1:0-3299 GCA_041905125.1 Caulobacter sp.
AGAACTATCCCGACGACTACGAGATCATCGAGAAGCTGCACGCCGACGACCAGCTGACCCTGCGGATCAGCTACAACCTGTTCACCCAGAAGCCGAAGGCCGAGCTGTCGGACTTCCAGAGCTGGTCCAAGCAGGTCAAGCCAGGCCAGGGCGACGACAAGTACCGCCACAATGGCGCGGGCGAGATGCTGGTCTACAGCGCCGCCGACTTCGAGGACTTCCGGGTCGAGCGTCCTGAAATGCCCGCCAACATGGAAACCGACCTCGAGCCGGTGATCCGTCACCTGGTCGAGAACCGCTGGCCCTGGCGCCTGCACGCGACCTATGACGAGACCATCAGCCGGGCGCTGGACGTCTACGAGAAGGTCAACCGCGACATGCCGTTCGACGGCCTGCACTGGTTCTTCGACCACGCCGAGACGATCAGCGACCGCAACATCGACCGGATCGCGGCCCTGGGCGGCGGCATCGCCGTGCAGCACCGCATGGCCTATCAGGGCGAATACTTCATGGAGCGTTACGGGGCCAAGGCCGCCGAGGCCACGCCCCCGATCGGCAAGATGCTGAACGCCGGGATCCCGGTCGGGGCCGGCACCGACGCCACGCGCGTCGCCAGCTACAATCCGTGGGTCTCGTTGAACTGGCTGGTCACCGGCAAGACGGTCGGCGGCACGCGGCTCTACCCGCCGGCCAACCGCGTCGACCGCGAAGAGGCCCTGCGCCTCTGGACAACCGCCAACACCTGGTTCTCCAACGAGGAAGGCAAGAAGGGCCAGATCGCTGTCGGCCAGCTGGCGGACCTGGCGGTGCTCAGCGACGACTATATGAGCGTTCCCGAGGACGAGATCCCGCACCTCTCGTCTGTCCTGACCTTGCTGGGCGGCAAGGTGGTCCATGGCGAGGGCGACTTCAGCAAGCTGGCGCCCGTGCTGCCGCCGCCGATGCCCGATTGGTCGCCCGTGCGGACCTTCGGCGGCTATCAGGATCGCTCGCGCGGCCACGCGCGCGCCCTGGCGAGCGCTTGCGGTTGCGCCAGCAGCTGCAACGTCCACGGCCACGACCACGCGGCGGCCTACATGCGCGAAGCCCCCACGTCCGACGCGCGCTCCTTCTGGGGCGCGATGGGCTGCGGCTGCTGGGCGGTGTGAGGTGACCCGCTCGCGAGATATTCCGCGCTGGGTGGCGGCCGTCCTCGACTGGCCACAGACTGCCGTCCTGGCCCGCCTCGCCTTGGTCAGCGCCTACCTGCTCGGCGCGGTCGTCAAGACGGTCGACTTCCCCGGCGCGGTGGCTGAGCAGGCCCACTTCGGCATGGCCCCGCCGGCGTTTTGGGCGGTTGTGACCATCGCCGTCGAGATCGTCGGACCCTTGCTGATCCTGACCCGTCGTTGGCTGTGGCTGGGCGCGGGCATGCTGGGCGTCTTCACCCTGTTGGCGGCGATCAAGGCCAACGCCTTCTGGGCGATGCCGGCAGGCCAGGATCGCTTCATGGCCATGAACGCCTTCGTCGAGCACATCGGCCTGATCGGCGGCTTCGTCCTGGTCGCATTGCTCGATCGTCGGGAGCGTGCCGCGTGAGCGCCCAGCGTCCCGTTCGCCTGGCCGGCGTGACCGGCATGAGCATGGCCTTCGTCGGCGGCTATATCGATGTGATCGGCTTCGTGCTGCTGTTCGGTCTGTTCGTCGCCCACGCCACCGGCAACATCGTCATGCTGGGCGTCGGCCTAGCCGGCGACGCCAGCGGCCTCGCGACCAAGTTGCTGGCCCTGCCCGTGTTCATCGGAACTGCGGCGGCTGCCTACGCCCTGATCCGCTGGCGCAACGCCAAGGGACAGCCGTGCGAGGTGCTGGTCCTAGCGCTGCAAGCTGTCCTGCTGCTGGTCTTCATGCTGCTGACGGCGCGCGCCCTGCCCGCCGCCGGCGCCAATTCGCCTGGGGTCATGCTGGCTGGTCTGGTCGGGGTGGTCGCCATGGCGGTGCAGAACGTCGCCGCCCGCGTCGTCTTCGCCCACTTGGCGCCCACCACCATGATGACGGGCAACGTCACCCAGATGGCGATCGACATCGTTGACCTCGCCGTGGCGCGTGGCCGGCCGGACGAGGCGCTGAAGACCCGGATTCGCAAGACCTGGCCGCCCGTCCTGGCCTTCGCCCTCGGCGCGATGGGCGGCGCGCTCGGCGTGCTGTTCGCGGGCCCCTGGAGCCTGGCTCTGGGTGTCGTGGTGGTCGCCGTGCTGGCGGCGCTGCACGCGCTGCGCGGAGAGCGGTCGTGAAGTTGGCCACGCCTATCGTGCTGGCGTCGCTGGCGGGCGCTGGCGCCGCTCAAGCGTCCGAGCCGCCCGCCTTCAAGCTTGTGCGGTCCGACGAGGACTATGGCTATCTGCGCAACGCGACCAACCGGACCGGACTCGATCCGCTGCGTTACGTCCTCCTGGGCGACGACGCCTATCTCGCCTTCGGTGGCGAAGCCCGCCTGCGGGTGGACGCCGTCGACACGCCGCGTTTCGGTCTGGGCGGCGCGCAGACCGACACCTTCTCACTGGGTCGGCTGCTGCTGAGCAGCGACCTGCGCCTGGGCCAGGCCGTCAGGGTCTATGGCGAGCTCGGTCTTCACCGGGACTATGGCAAGAAAGACAAGCCCGCCGCGACCGATCGCGACGGTATCGACGCCCAGGTGCTGTTCGTCGACGTTACGCCCGCTTCAGGCTGGCGTTTCAGGCTAGGGCGCCAGGAACTCCAGCTGAACCCGACCCAGCGGTTCGTCGCCGTGCGCGAGGCGCCGAACATCCGCCAGAGCTTCGACGGCGCGCGGATCACCCGGAGCGTCGGTTCGCTCAAGCTGGACGCCTTCTATCTTCAGCCAGTCGTGATCTCGACGGGCGCCTTCGACGACACCCGCAGTCGCACGCAACGCTTCTACGGCCTTTATGCCTCTACGCGCCTATCGCCGCGCCAGACCTTGGACGTCTACGCCCTCGGACTTGAGCGTGACGCTGTGCGCTTCGGAACGGTGACGGGCGACGAGCGCCGGACCAGTCTTGGCGCCAGATTGACGGGGATCGAGGGGCGGGTCGACTACGAGCTCGAAGGCGTCGTGCAAGGCGGCCGTTTCGCCGGACGCCGCATCCGCGCCTTCGCCGCCTCGGCGGGCGGCGGCTATACCCTGGACAAGCCCTGGCGGCCCCGCCTGGGCGTGCGCCTGGATGTCGGTTCCGGCGATCGCGATACGACGGACGGGAAGCTCGGGACCTTCAACCCGATGTTCCCCAAGGGCGCCTATTTCAACGAGACCGGCCTCT
>JAYRLX010000420.1:0-3290 GCA_041905125.1 Caulobacter sp.
GATCATCGAGCAGGTCGGCGCCGTCAGCCGTCTCGTCGCCGACATCGCCAGCTCTTCGCGCGAACAGGCCACGGGCCTGCGCGAGGTGAACACGGCCGTGAACCACATGGACCAGGCCACGCAACAGAACGCGGCCATGGTGGAGCAGTCGACGGCGGCCAGCCAGTCGCTGGCCAAGGAGGCCGCCGACATCGCTCAGCTGGCGGCGCGCTTCCAGTTGCGCCAGGACGCCGGCTCGACGGGCTGGCGCGCCAGCCGCGCGGCCTGAGGGGCTATTCCACCCCGGCCACGGCCAGCAGCGCCGCCAGGCCCACGCTCATGCCTTTGACGGTCGGGGCCTTCTCGGTGTCGATCCACTCGTCGAGGGCGTGGGCGCGACCGCCCAGGAAGCCCGCGCCGATGGTCAGGGCGGGCACGCCCAGGCTCATCGGGATGTTGGCGTCGGTCGAGCCCGCTTCTCGCACGGGCTTGTAGCCCAGGGCCGTGATGGCCGCCTGGGTCAGGACCGAGATCTCCGCCGTCTCGGGCGTGGCGCCCGCCGGGCGCTCGCCGATCACCTTGGCCGCGTAGCTGACCGAGCCCGCGCGGGTCGAGCGGGCGGCGTTTTCGCTGGCCACGGCCTTGTCGAGGATGCCGATCAGCGTCTGGTCCAGCTTGGCGAGCTCGGCCGCGCTTTCCGAGCGCATGTCGAACTCCATGAAGACGTCGTGCGGGATCGAGTTCACCGAGGTGCCGCCGCCGGTGACGCTGGCCGAATAGGTGGTCTTGGGGCTCTTGGGCGGCTGGACCGCGTAGAGGTCGGTCACGGCCTTCGACATGGCGACCATCGGATTGACGATGCCGAACGCGCCATAGCTGTGGCCGCCCGGGCCCGAGAAGGTGACGCGGTAGCGCTTCGAGCCCGTGCCCTGGTCGACGATCTGTTCGGGATTGGCCCCGTCCATCGAGAAGAAGGCGCTGATCCGACCCTTGTAGGGGCCCTTGTTGAACAGGTAGCGGACGCCGCGCAGGTCGCCGGGACCTTCTTCGCCGACATTGCCGACGAACAGAATGTCCTTCTTGGTCTTGATCCCCGCCGCGTCCATGGCCCGCAGATAGGCCAGCAACGTCGAGAGCGCTCGGGTGTCGTCGCCGATCCCCGGGGCCATCAGCTTGGTCCCCTGGCGCTTGACCTTCACGTCCGTGCCTTCCGGGAAGACGGTGTCCAGGTGGGCGGCGATCACCACGAACGGGCCCGCGCCCTTGGTCGCGGTTCCGGGGCGCACGCCCATGACATTGCCCTCGGCGTCCATCTCGACGTTCGTCAGGCCGTGCGCCTTGAGCATCTCAAGATAGGCCTTGGCCCGCTTTTCCTCCTTGAAGGGCGGGGCGGGGATCTCGGTCAGGGTGATGATGTCGGCGACCGTGCGGTCGTAGTCGGCGTCCAGCTTGGCGACGGCCGTCTTGAAGGCGGGGGAGGCGACGATCTTGCCGACGGTCTTGGCCGGATCGGCTTTCGGCGCCGCTATCGCGGGCGCGGCCGTCAGGGCCAGGGCGAGGGCGGCGAGAGAAGCGGCGTGGCGAAGGGTCATGGCGGCGAATCCTTGGAAGCGCCGCCAGACTAGACTGTCATTTCGCGCGGCGCGAAGGCCCCTGCGCGTCTAGGCCTTCAATACGGCCGGACCGCCCATCCACGGGTCACTGATCGAGTCCTTGCCCGTTTCGACGCGGCCCGAGACGCGCCGCAGCCAGACCGGAGCGCCGTCGAGGCGGGCGGTGAGGTCGTACCAGCCCTGACGGGTCGGCAAGACCTTGGAGCGGGTCTCGCCCGGCGCCAGGGTCACCTTCAGGTTCTCGCCGTCCAGGACGTCCACGATCAGCGCGCGCGGCGCCTGACCGTTGTTGACGGCGCTGACCCGCAGCGAGTCGCCCTCGGGACGGACGGTGACTTCGACGCCTTCGCTGGTCCCCGCGAACCGGCGATGGAAGCCGTTCGGGCCCAGCACCCACAGGTCATAGGCGCCGGCCGGCCAGGCGTCCTCCAGGCTGGTCCCGGGCGCCAGGGTGTAGCGGCGCGGAACCGTCTCCAACCGCAGCTTGTCATAGACGTGCAGCACGGCCGCGTGCGCGCCGGTGTTGGCCAGCTTCAGGCGCGCGGCGCCGTCGCGGACCTCGGCGTCGACGGTGAGGGCGTAGGGCAGGGCGCGCGAAGGCCGCGGACCCACGGCCTGCGCCGGCGCCACCACGGTGGTCGGCGTGGGCGGCTTAGTGCGGCCCAGCCCATTGGCGCGCTTGGCGGCGTCGGCCGTCGGCGGCAGCGGCGTGAACGGCTTGGCGTTCGGCGTCTTGAAGTCGAAGCAGGTGGTCAGGTCGCCGCAGACCGCTCGCCGCCAGGGGGCGATGTTCGGCTCCATGACGCCAAACCGCGTCTCCAGGAAGCGGATGACCGAGGTGTGGTCGAAGACCTGGCTGTTGACCCAGCCGCCGCGGCTCCACGGCGAGATCACGTACAGCGGCACGCGCGGACCCAGGCCGTAGGGACGGCCCATCAGGTCGTCGCGCTCGGACTTGGCCTCGGTCGGGTTGCGCACGTGGTGATGCATGCCGGTCTCATCGACCGTCGAGCCGCCCAGCGGCTTGCCATCCGGCCCGCGCGACGGCGGCGACGGCGGCGGCATGTGGTCGAAGAAGCCGTCGTTCTCGTCGAACATCACCAGCAACACCGTCCGCGCCCAGACCTTGGGATCGGCGGTCAGGGCGTCCAGCACGCGGGCGGTGTAGTCCGCGCCTTGCGCCGGGCTCGACGGTCCCGGGTGCTCGGAGTCGGCGGCCGGCGCGATGACCCACGAGACCTGCGGCAGGCGGCCGCCCACGACATCCTCGCGCAGCTTGTCCAGGTGCCAGGTCGACAGGGCCAGTTTCTTCAGCGTCTGATCCGAACCCGGCAGGTCCTTGTAGGCGTCGCGATAGGCCTTGAACCCGGCCAGCGGGTTGTCGGTGAAGTTGTCGGCCATGTCCTGGTAGATCCGCCAGGAGACGCCGGCCTTCAGCAGCCGCTCGGGATAGGTGGTCCAGCTGTAGGACTCCTTGGCCCCGCCCTTTTCGGCGAAGTTGTCGTGCGAGTTCGAGATCGACGGGCCGCCGGCCTTGCCGAGCGGGTCATTGGTTCCGGTCCACAGGAACAGGCGATTGGTGTTGGTGCCCGTCTGGGTCGCGCAATGATAGGCGTCGCAGAGGGTGAAGGTCTCGGCCAGGGCGTACTGAAACGGGATGTCCGCGCGCTGGAAATAGCCCATCGACCAGGGATGCTT
>JAYRLX010000026.1:0-18653 GCA_041905125.1 Caulobacter sp.
AGCACCTGTTCCAGCCGCTGGCGATCGGTCTCGATCACCTTGGGCGCGCCTTCGGCCACCTCGATCTTGAAGTCGAGGCCTCGGTTGTCGGCGACAGGGTTGAACAGCTGACGCAGGTCGCCCGTCAGGCGCTGCAGCGAGACGGTCTCGGGACGCACCTCGACGTGGCCAGCCTCAATCTTCGACAGATCGAGGATGTCGTTGATCAGGTTCAGCAGGTCGTTGCCCGAGGACTCGATCGTCTGGGCGAATTTCACCTGTTCCGTCGACAGATTGCCGTTCGGATTGTCGCTGAGCAGCTTGGACAGGATCAGCAGCGAGTTGAGCGGGGTGCGCAGCTCGTGGGACATGTTGGCCAGGAAGTCGGACTTGTACTGGCTGGCCTGCTCCAGTTCGCGGGCCTTCAAGGCCACGGCCGCGCTGGTCCGCTCCAGCTCGTCGCGCTGGGTTTCCAGCATCTGAGCCTGTTCTTCCAGCTGGCTGTTGGTCTGTTCCAGCTCGGCCTGCTGCTGCTCCAGACGGGTCTGCGACTCCTTCAGGGCGCGGCCTTGCTCCTCCAGCTCCTCGTTGGAGACCCGCAGCTCTTCGCTCTGGACCTGCAGCTCTTCAGACTGGCGCTGCGTCTCTTCCAGCGTGTCCTGCAACTCGGCGCGATAGCGAGCCGAGCGCAGTCCGACGCCGATCGCGCTCGAAGCCTGATTCAGCAACTCCACGACCCGATCGTCGACCGGGTGCAGGAAGCCCAGCTCGATCACGGCGTTCACCACGCCGTCGGCCTTTACCGGCACAATGACCAGGTGCCGGGGCTTATCCTGGCCCAAGGCGGAGCCGATGGTGATGTAGCCGTCCGGCACGTCGCGGACGATCGTCGCCTGGCCTTCGGCCGCCACCTTGCCCAGGAGGCCTTCCTTGAGGTTGAAGCGCTCCGGGGTCTGGGCGTCGGCGGGGATGCCAAGGCTGGCGGCGCGATAGAAGTGGCCGCCGTGGCCCTTGAACAGCGCCCCGGCCTGGAACCCCAGATATTGCGACAGGAACGCCAGGATGTTGTCGGCCAGCATTTCTACGGAAAGGTCGCCCATCATCGCCGAGCCAAGACCCACTTGGCCGGCTTGCAGCCACTCCTCGCGGGCCTGGGCGCGGGCGGCGCGACGGATGAGGTAGAACACCGCCAGGGTGAGCACTCCGCCCAGCGCGCTGGCCAGCACGCCGCTGAGCAGGGCGGTGTTGTACGCCGCGCCCATAGTCGTCAGTCGCAAGGCGCGCAGGCGGCTCTCTTCCTGCCGCATCAGGCCGACTTGGCGGCGGATCGCGTCCATCTCGGCCTTGCCGCGATCGGTGTTGACCACGGCGAGGGCGGCTTGAGCGCTCACGGTCCGGCGCAGGGCGATCGTCTCGTCTAGCTCTTCGAGCTTCGCGGCGACTTGACGCTTAAGAACCTGCAGATTGGCCTGTTGCGTGGGATTGTCCCGCGTGAGGCTTTCGACCGCCTCGGTTCGTGAAGCGACGGCGGAGACAGCGGCCTGATAGGGCTCGAGGTAGCGGTCGTTTCCAGTCAGCAGATAGCCGCGCTGTCCCGTCTCGGTGTCCTGCACGGTGGACAGCAGATCATCGATCGCCATCAGCACGTCGTGGGAATGCCAGATCTTCTGGCTGTTGCTCCGCAGCATCTCGACATTGCGATAGGCGACAAATCCGCTGCCAAGGAAGAACAGCAGCACCAGGGTCAGCCCTAAGGTCGCCCAGACCTCCATCCGGGACCAGGGCAGGGACGAACGCGATGAGCTTGTAGTCGACATGAAGGTCCCGGCCGAAACGCTAGTCGGTGATTTGGCGGGGGAGCGGGCCCGTCAGCAACGGTTCTTTCGCCATGGCTCGGCTTAACCCCGAACCTCGGCGCCGTTGATTGTCGTCGCGATAAACACCACGCCCCCGTGCGCGCTGCGGCGCGTAGGGACCCAAACGCCGTCGCAAGGCAAAGGTTCCGGGGAGAAGGGGCGTTTCTTCGCCGCTTCGCTGCATGGCCTCGCCCCCCTCGTCTAGAACGGCTTGACCGTCAGGGTGACGCCAACGGTGCGGGGGTCTCCCAAGATGGCCGTGTAAGGTGTGATGGTCGTCGCGGCGGCGAAGGCGGCGGCGTACCGCTTGTCGAACAGGTTCTTGGACCAGAGCGTCACCGACCAGCGCTCGTCGCGGGCCCGGACCCCGATCCCCGCATTTGTCAGGGCAAAGCCGTCCTGGCGGCCATAGGACGAGAGCGGGTTCAGGTTGGCGCGGCTCCTCCACGTCTCGTTGGCATAGGCGAAGAGCGATAGGTCGCCGACAAGGGGCTGTTCCCAACGCGCGCTGAAGTTGCCCGTCCAGTTGGGGGCGAACGGCGCCGACTTGCCCGAAAGGTCCACGGAGGCCGGGGCGCCGACATAGGCGTACTCCTGGGGCGGCGGCGCGTTCTTGTAAGAGACGTAGATGGCCTCGCCCCAGGCGGTGCTGAACGACAGGTTCAGGTGCTCGGAGACCTGGGCGACGCCTTCCACCTCGACGCCCCGCAGCCGGACCTTGCCGACATTGGACAGGTAGGTGCGGGTGCTGGTCGGGTCGCTGAGCGTCGCCTGATAGCCGTCGATCGTGTTGTTGTAGAGGTTGGCGTTCAGCGTGGCCCGGCCGTCGGCCAGGGTGGTCTTGATCCCCAATTCGTAGTCCATCGACTTCTCGGGGCCGATGATCACCGCGTCGCCGACCTTGGCGCCCAAGTTGGCAGCGCCGGATTTCTCGCCATAGCTGGCGCTGGCGTAGGCCAGGACGTTGTCGCTGATCTTGTACCACGGGTTGATCAGCCAGGAGATGGAGCCGTCGTCCTTCTTGCCGCTGACTGTGTAGGCCGGTCCCGTGGCGGCTGCGCGATACGGAGCGAGGGCGGGCGGCAAGGCCGCGCCGCCAAACGAGAAGACCCGGTTCGACGCCTCGCGGGATTCGTGAGTGTATCTCAGGCCGGCGGTCAACGTGGCGCGCTCGCTCACATGCCATGCAACCTGGCCGAAGATCGCCGCGCTGGTGGTGTCCGCCGCGCCTGCCTGGTCGCCCTCGACGCCCTCCAGGATGGCGGCGGGCAGCGTCGGGGCCAGGAAGAACGCGGACGCCTTCGAGAGCAGCTCAACGCGATAGTTGCTGCGCACTTGCTGCCGCAGAAGATAGATCCCGGTCTGCCAATCGATCTTGTCGCCGGTTGGCGAGGCCAGTCGCAGCTCCTGTGAGAACTGGTCGACGTCGACATCGTAGCCCGCCCGGAAGATCGGGTAGGGCGTGTAATCGCTGTCGTTGTGGGGGCGGTAATACAGGCGCCGCCAGGCGCTGACCGAGGTCAGGGTGTTTGCGCCCAGCTTGAACTCGGCGATGTTCGAAACCCCGTCGGTCTTGGCGATCAGGCGCGCCTGGGTGTCCAGATTGGCGTCGTTGACGTCATAGGACGGGATGTAGCCGAACCCGGTCTTCAGCTTCCGCGCCCAGCCGTTGCGCGCGGTTCCGTTGACGTAGGTGAGGGGATCACCCACCGGCGGGTAGTAATTGTTGTACTCGTCGGTGTCGTAGTGTTCCACGATCAGCCGGTCGGTGAAGGACGGGTTGGGATCGAACTGCAGCTGTCCGCGGACCGCCCAGCGCCGATTGTCCAGGTAGTTCTTGCCGTCGATCTTGTTGGTGATCCAGCCGCCGCCGGTGTCGCCATAGAGAGTCAGGCGTCCAGCGACCTTGTCGGTGACGATCGGGCCCGAGAGGTTCGCGCGGACCTGATAATGGTCGCGGCTGGAAATCGTCGTGCTGAGCGTGGTTTCGGGCCGATAGGACGGCGCCTTGGTCGTCACGATCAGCGCGCCCAGGGTGGTGTTCTTGCCCAGCAGCGTGCCTTGCGGACCGCGGGCCAGTTCGATGTGGTCGAGGTCGACGAAGTCGAGCCACGAAAACCCCGGGTGGGTGAAGAAGACGCCGTCGACGATCAGGCCCACGCCCGCTTCGGAGCCGTCGCTGTTGGCGTTGCCGCCAAGGCCCCGGACGGTCAGCGTCGAGACCCGTGCGTTCTGTTGCAGGGCCGCGAAATTGGCGATCTTGGCCGCGTAGTCGGCCACCCGGTCGAGACGTTCAGTCTTGAGCACCTCGCCAGAGACTGCCGATACGGTGATCGGAACGTCCTGCAGTTTCTCTTCGCGCCGGCGCGCCGTGATGGTGATCTGATCCACCGCTTGGCCAGGCTCCGCCTCCGCCGCGGCGGCGGGAAGGATCTCCCGGGCTTCAGCGACGCCGCTCATAACGGCGCAAGCCAGAACGCTGGCGCCGACGAGCAGCCGCGCTGTTGGACTGTTGGTTTTGCTACTGGTCATCATGCCCCCGTAGGACCCGCGGGCTTACGCCTCGTCTGAGTCCTGAAATCCTATCTATCTGATGGGTTTTTTCGGGAGGCGCAAACCCAGAAGGTTTCAAAGCGTGGCTGGGATTTCTAAATGGGCGCTCACGACGAAGCGATCGGTCTGGGGGCGGCCTACCTCCGGTCGATCGGATCGCCTTTATGCGATCCTTATGCGCGTCTCGGTCTTCCGCATCGCGCCTTTATGCGCGTTCGTGGTCCCTGGTCTCCAACACTAAAGGAGGCCGTTGTGGCTGATCTTCTTTATGGGGCGCTGGCCTTGGGCCTGTTCGCTCTGTTCGGCGCTTTCGTCGCCGCGCTGAGGCGCGTCTGACGATGCTCGTGAACATCCTGTGGGGCGCCGGCGCGATCTTGATCGCCGGCTACATGGTCGCGGCGATGCTGCGGCCCGACAAGTTCTGACGGACCACTTCCATGACATGGCAAGGATGGGCGGAGATCGCCCTGACCCTCGGCCTAGCGGTCGCCATAGGCTGGCCGCTGGGCGTCTTTCTTTCGCGCGTCTGGAACGGCGAGAAGACCTTCCTCGATCCCGTGATGCGCCCCGTCGAGGGCCTGTTTTATAAGGCCTGCGGCATTGATCCGAGCCGGAGCCAGAGCTGGCACGCCTACGCCCTGGCGCTGCTGGCCTTCAACCTGGTCGGCTTCGTCTTCGTCTATGCGGTGCTGCGCCTGCAGGGTGTCTTGCCGCTGAATCCACAGGGCTTCCCCGGCCTGTCCGGCCACCTGTCGTTCAACACGGCGATCAGCTTCGTCACCAACACCAACTGGCAGAGCTATGCGGGCGAGAGCACGATGTCGACGCTCAGCCAGATGCTGGTTCTGACGGTGCAGAACTTCGTCTCGGCCGCCACCGGCGCGACCGTCGCGGCGGCCCTGGCGCGGGCGTTCGTCGCCAATCGCGGGGAGGGCGTCGGCAACTTCTGGGCCGACCTGATCCGCACGACCCTCTACCTGCTGCTGCCGCTGGCCTTCGTGGTCGCGGTGGTCCTGGTCGCCCTGGGCCTGCCCCAGACCCTGGCCGCCGGCGTTACAGCTCACACCCTGGAAGGCGCCGACCAGAAAATCTCGCTTTACGCCGTGGCCTCGCAGGAAGCGATCAAGATGCTGGGCATCAACGGCGGCGGGATCTTCAACGCCAACTCGGCCCATCCGTTCGAGAACCCGACGCCGCTGACCAACCTGATCACGGCGGTCTCGATCGACACCCTGGGCTGGGCGGCCTTCTTCGCCTTCGGCCGCATGGTGCTGGCCAAGAAGGACGTGAGAGCCCTGGTCATCGCCGCCTTCGTGCTGCTGTTCGCGGGCGCCGCCGGCGTCTACGCGACGGAGACCCAAGCTCCCCCGGCCCAGGTCGCCGCGAAGGTCGATGCGTCGGTGAACATGGAGGGCAAGGAGGTCCGCTTCGGCGCGCCCGCCACGGCCGCCTGGGTGGCGATGACCACCGGCGCCTCGAACGGCTCGGTCAACGGCATGCATTCCAGCCTGATGCCCCTGGGCGGCGGGATCGCCATGTTCCTGATGCAACTGGGCGAGATCCTGCCCGGCGGCATCGGCTCGGGCGTCGCCATCATGGTCGTCATGGCCCTGCTGTCGGTGTTCGTCGCCGGCCTGATGGTCGGCCGTACGCCGGAGTACCTGGGCAAGAAGGTCGAGGCGCGGGAGATCCAGTTCTCGATCCTGGCGGTGGTGATCATTCCGCTTTCGATGCTGGGCTTCTCGGGGATCGCCGCCGTTTTGCCCGAGGCGCTGAAAGGCCTGATGCACAGCGGTCCGCACGGCCTGTCGGAGATCCTCTACGCCTATGTCTCGGGCACGGCCAACAACGGCTCTGCCTTCGCGGGCCTGACCGCCAACGCGCCCTGGTGGGACGTGACGTTGGGCATCGCCATGGCGCTCGGCCGTTTCCTGCCCATCGTCGCCGTGCTGGCCATCGCCGGCAGTCTGGTCGCCAAGCCCAAGCTCGCCCCCACCGCCGGCACCCTGCCGACCGATGGCGGCCTCTTCGTCGGCCTCCTGATCGGGGTGATCCTGATCCTGGGCGGCCTGCAATTCTTCCCCGCGATGGCGCTGGGACCGATCGTCGAGCACTTCCAGGCGCTCGGCGCGGTCGCGGCCCTCCGCTGAGTGGTGATCCCATGAGTTCGATAGACATCCATGCCGATCATGGCCGACGCGCCCTGGCCGGCGGCCTCTCCAGCGCCGTCCTCGCCCGCGCGGCCAAGGAGGCTTTCCTCAAGCTCGATCCGCGCAAGCTGACCGGAAATCCGGTGATCTTCGCCACCTGGCTGGTGGCCTTGCTGTCGACGCTGTCGGCTGTGGCCGCCGTCGCGGCTCACCAGGCGTCAGGCTTCGCCATCCAGGTCGCCGTCTGGCTCTGGGCGACGGTGCTGTTCGCCAACCTGGCCGAAAGCGTCGCCGAGGGGCGGGGGAAGGCGGCGGCTGACAGCCTGCGCGCCACCCGCGTGACCACCAAGGCCAAGCTGATCATCGACCCGAAGACCGGCACCTGGATCCCGACCCCGGCGCACAAGCTGGGCATGGGCGAGGTGATCCTGGTAGAGGCCGGCGACGTGATCCCGACCGACGGCGAGATCATCGAGGGCATGGCCAGCGTCAACGAGGCGGCCATCACCGGCGAGAGCGCCCCTGTGATCCGCGAAAGCGGCGGCGACCGCTCGGCCGTCACCGGCGGCACGACCGTGGTCTCCGACTGGATCAAGGTGCGGGTCACGGCCGAGGCCGGCTCGACGTTCCTTGACCGGATGATCGCCATGGTCGAGGGCGCGGACCGCCGCAAAACGCCGAATGAGATCGCCCTGGCCGTGCTGTTGGCGGGCCTGACCCTGATCTTCCTGATCGCGGTCGTGACCCTGCTGGGCCTGGGCAAGTTCTCGGGCGTGGCCTTGGATCCGCTGGTGCTCGGCGCGCTGTTTATCACGCTCATCCCGACCACGATCGGCGGCCTGCTCAGCGCCGTCGGCATCGCCGGCATGGACCGTCTCTTGAAGGTCAATGTGCTGGCGACCTCCGGCCGGGCGGTCGAGGCGGCGGGCGACGTCGACACCCTGCTGCTGGACAAGACCGGCACCATCACCTTCGGCAACCGCATGGCCACGGAAGTTATCCCGGCGCCGGGCGTGCGTCCCGACGCGGCGATGAAGGCGGCGTTGATGGCCTCGCTGGCCGACGAGACGCCGGAAGGTCGCTCGATCGTCGAACTGGCCCGCAACGCCGGCCTGACGGTCGAGCCCCCCGAAGGCGCAACGTCGATCCCCTTCACCGCTCAGACCCGCCAGTCGGGCCTCGACCATGAGGGCCGCAGCTGGCGCAAGGGGGCCGTGGACGCCGTCTACCGGTCGCTGTCGCTGGAGCCTCGCGCCGTCGCGGCGGAGCTGTCGGCCGCGGTGGACCGCATCGCCCGCTCGGGCGGCACGCCGCTGGCGGTCAGCGAGGACGGCGTCCTGGTCGGGGTCATCCACCTCAAGGACGTCGTGAAGCCGGGCGTGAAGGAGCGCTTCGCCGACCTTCGCCGCATGGGCCTGCGCACGGTGATGATCACCGGCGACAACCCGGTGACGGCGGCCGCCATCGCCTCGGAAGCCGGCGTCGACGACTTCCGGGCCGAGGCCACCCCAGAGGACAAGCTGCGGCTGATCCGGGAAGAGC
Source organism: Caulobacter sp. (assembly GCA_041905125.1). Classification (GTDB taxonomy): domain Bacteria; phylum Pseudomonadota; class Alphaproteobacteria; order Caulobacterales; family Caulobacteraceae; genus Caulobacter. Next base: position 8,081 of record JAYRLX010000026.1, read on the forward strand.
AGGGCAAGGGCCGCCTGGTGGCCATGTGCGGCGACGGCGCCAACGACGCGCCCGCGCTGGCCCAGGCCGACGTCGGCGTGGCCATGCAGACCGGCGCCCAAGCCGCGCGGGAGGCCGGCAACATGGTCGACCTCGACAGCGACCCCACCAAGGTCATCGAGATCGTCGAGGTCGGTAAGCAGATGCTGATCACCCGCGGCGCCCTGACGACCTTCTCGATCGCCAACGACGTGGCCAAGTATTTCGCCATCATCCCGGCGATGTTCGTGGTCTCGCTGCCGGCGCTCGGCGCGCTGAACGTCATGAAGCTGCACAGCCCGCAGAGCGCGATCCTGTCGGCGGTGATCTTCAACGCCCTGGTGATCGTCGCCCTGATCCCCCTGGCCCTGAAGGGCGTGAAGTACCGCGCCGTCGGCGCCGGCAAGCTGCTGTCGCGCAACCTCACCGTCTACGGGCTGGGCGGCCTGATCGCGCCGTTCGTCGGCATCAAGCTGATCGACCTCGTGGTCTCGGCCCTGGGTCTGGCGTAAACACGAGTCATCGGAGAGTCATCCGTCATGCTTTCGCACCTTCGTCCGGCCCTGGTTTCAATGGGTCTGTTCACCGCCTTGCTGGGTCTGGCCTATCCGCTGGCCGTGACGGGTGTCGCCCAAGCGGCGTTCCCGGCCCAAGCCAATGGCAGCCTCGTTCGCGACGCCGGCGGGCAGATCATCGGTTCATCCCTGATCGGCCAGGCCTTCGCGAAGCCTGAGTACTTCCACGGCCGTCCCTCGGCGGCGGGGAATGGCTACGACGCCACGGCTTCCAGTGGCTCCAACATGGGCCCGCTGAACGACAAGCTGATTGTGCGGGAAAAGGCCGATGCGGCCGTCCTCCGCGCCGAGAATCCCGGCGCGCTCATACCGGCCGATGCGGTCACCACCTCGGCTTCGGGTCTCGATCCAGACATCTCGCCGGCCAACGCCCGCTTCCAGGCGCCGCGCATCGCCAGGGCGCGTGGCGTGCCGGAAGGCCAGGTCACGACGCTGATCGAAGGCCAAGTTCAGCAGCCCCTGCTGGGCTTCATCGGTCAGCCCCGGGTCAACGTCCTGGCGCTCAACCGGGCGCTCGACGCCCGCTTTCCGAAAGGCGGCTAGTGCCGGCTGACGAACGCTCTTTTCAAAAAGAACCTGGGCGCCCGGACCCCGAGGCGCTCCTGGCCGCCGCCAACAAGGCGCGCCGGGGGCGTCTCAAGGTGTTTCTGGGCATGGCGCCGGGCGTGGGCAAGACCTACGAGATGCTGCGCGCCGCCCGCCGCCGCAAGGCCGAGGGCGCCGACGTCCTGATCGGCGTCGTCGAGACCCACGGCCGCCGCGAGACCGAAAGCCTGCTGCGTGGCATGGAGGTCCTGCCCCGCAAGCCGATCGAGCATCGCGGCCGCGTGCAGATGGAGTTCGACATCGACGCGGCCCTGGCGCGCAAGCCCAAGATCCTGCTGGTCGACGAGTACGCGCACTCCAACGCCATCGGCTCGCGCCATCCCAAGCGTTGGCAAGATGTCGAGGAACTGCTGGCCGCCGGCGTGGACGTCTGGACGACCCTGAACGTCCAGCACCTGGAAAGCCTGGTCGACGTCGTTCAGCGCATCACGGGCGTGCGCCAGCGCGAGACCGTGCCCGACAGCGCCTTGTCGCGCGCCGACGATATTGAGCTCGTCGACATCACGCCCGGCGAGCTGCGCGAGCGTATGGCGGCCGGCAAGGTCTATGTCCCCGAAACCGCGCGGCTGGCGGCGGACAACTTCTTCAAGGTCGAGAATCTCACGGCCCTGCGCGAACTGGCCCTGCGCCGGGCGGCCCAGACTGTAGACGACCAGCTCGTCGCCACCATGCGCGAGAAGGGCGTCGAGGGGCCCTGGGCGGCGGGCGAGCGGATCCTGGTGCTGGTGAGCGGCGATGCGATGGCCGGCACCTTGGTGCGAGCGGGGCGGCGTCTGTCGGACATGATGATGGACGCGCCGTGGATCGTCGCCCACGTCGAGCGGACCGACCGGCCGCTGGCCAAGGACGGGGACACCGCGCGGCTGCGCGAGGCCTACCGCCTCGCCGAGCAACTGGGCGGCGCGACCGTGGCGCTGAGCGGCGGCGACATCGTCGACACAGTGATGGCCTACGCCCGCCGTCACAACGTCACCCAGATCGTGATCGGCAAGTCCGTGGAGAGCCGCTGGCGCCAACTGCTCGGACGCTCCCTGGCCACCGCCTTGCTGCGGGAGGCGCGCGGCGTCGCGGTTCACGTCGTCACCGAGGCCGCGCACGAACACGAGCCCCGAAAGTCCAAGCCTTTCGGACTGGGACGCTGGCAGGGCTATGCGGTTGGCGCGCTGTTCATCCTCGCGGCGACCCTGGCGGCCTGGGGTCTGGACGTCACCTTTGATCGCGTCGACCTGGGAATGATCTTCCTGGCCGCGGTGCTGGCGGCGGGCGTGCTACATGGCCTGCGCCCCGCGCTCGCGGCGGCCACCGTGGCGTTCTTCGTCTACAACTATCTGTTCCTCGAGCCTCGCTACAGTCTGGCGATCGGCGCGCCCACGGACTTCATCACCCTGGTGGTGTTCTGGGCCGTGGCGCTGGCGTCGGGCGGGCTGGCCGGACGGGTCCGTGACCAGGCGCTGGGCTCCCAGCGCCGCGCCGCCGCCGTCACGACCCTGCTCGCGGCCAGCCGCACGCTGTCTGCGGCCACGGGACGAGACGCGGTGGCCCGCGCCCTCGCAGAGCAGGTCTCCGCGGCGGCGGGCGGACGATCGTTGGTGCTTCTGCCCGAGGGCGAGGAGATCGCGCCCGCCTTCGGCTCGCCCAGCCTGGAGGTGCTCGACGCCGCCCAGATGGCCGCCGCGCGCTGGGCCTGGGAGAAGGGCGAGCCCGCCGGCTTCGGGACAGGAACCCTGCCGCAGGCGCGCTGGACCTTCTGGCCGATGGAGGGCGTGCGGGCCCGCAACGGCGTGGCCGGCGTCGAGGCCGGCGCCGCGCCACCGGGTTCCGACCACGAGCGTCTGGTGCTGGCGCTGCTGGAGCAGGGGGCGGTTGCGCTGGAGCGTTCGCAGCTGGCGTCCGAGGCGGTCGAGGCCGAGACCCTGCGCCGCGCCGACCGTTTCCGCTCGGCCTTGATGAACTCGGTCAGCCATGACCTGCGCACGCCGCTGTCGACCGTGCTGGGCGCCTCGACCACGCTGATCGACTACGGCGACAAGCTGACCAAGCCGGTGCGCGAGGACCTCGTCGTCAGCATCCGCGAGGAGGCCGAGCGACTGAACCGCTATGTCGCCAACCTGTTGGACATGACCCGCATCGAAGGCGGCGCCTTGCGGCTAAGGACCGACTGGATCGACGTGCGCGACGTCCTCAACGCCGCCGCCGATCGCGTCTCCCGCCGCCTGGGCGGACGCGCGCTGACCCGCGACTATCCGCGCGAGCTGTCCCTGGTCCAGGCTGACGCCAGCCTGCTGGAGCAGGTGGTGGTCAATGTGCTGGAAAACGCCATCGCCTACAGCCCGGCGGAGGCTCGCATAGAGATGGCGGCCTATGAGGACCGGTCGAACGTCGTGATCAGCATCGAGGACGAGGGGAAAGGCATCCCGCCCTCGGAGCTGGAGCGGGTCTTCGACAAGTTTCGCCGCATGGAAGAGCCCAGCGATCGCAGCCAGGGCGCGGGCCTGGGCCTGTCGATCGCGAAGGGCTTCATCGATGCGCTGGGCGGACGCATCGCCGCCGCCAGCCCGATCCACGACGGTAAAGGGACGCGGATCCTGATCAGTCTGCCGAAGGGCGTCGACACGCCGCACCATCTGCTATGACGTCGGCATGAGCGCGCTTCGCCACCGTATCCTCGTCATCGACGACGAGCCGCAGATCCACCGGTTCCTGGGGCCCGCGCTCGACGCGGCCGGTTATGAGGCGCTGCGGGCGGATAGCGGCCAGGAAGGGCTGCGCGGCATCGCGCTGTGGTCACCGGACGCCGTCGTGCTCGACCTCGGCCTGCCCGACATGGACGGCAAGGACGTGCTGGAGAAGGCCCGGGCGTTCTACGAGGGGCCCATTCTGATCCTGTCGGCCCGCGACCGGGAGGTCGAGAAGATCGACGCGCTGGACCGCGGCGCCAACGACTATGTCGAAAAGCCCTTCGGCGTCGGCGAGTTGCTGGCGCGGCTGCGCGTGGCGCTAAGACAGTCGACCACAGTCAAGCGGCCGACCGAGCCGCTTTCGCTTGGGGACGTGGTGATCGATCTCGACCGGCGTCTTGTGACCAAGGCGGCCTTGCCGGTGAAGCTGTCGCCCAAGGAGTTCGACCTGCTGAGCCGCTTGGCGATGTCCCAGGGCAAGGTGCTGACGCACAAGGAGCTTCTGGTCAGCGTATGGGGCGCGGCGCACGCCGACGACACCCAGTATCTGCGGGTGTTCGTCGGGCAGTTGCGGCAGAAGCTGGAAGATGATCCCGGCAAGCCAAGGCTGATCCTGACCGAGCCGGGCGTCGGTTATCGCCTGGCCGAGTAGCCGGTTCGCTTCGAGCGTCTCTTCAACACGCCACATTTGATGCGCCTGGAAACGGCGGCGCCCATCCGTCGTTTCGACGATGGCGCGCGCCTCCATCGCCAAGCCGACACGGTATCGCCGCGCCATAAGCGAAAGGGAGCAGGGATATGGTTGACCTACGTCCGCTAGCGGTCGTGACCGGCGCGTCGAGCGGCATTGGCTACGAATTGGCCAAGCTTTGCGCGCAGAACGGCTTTGACCTGATTATCGCTGCTGATCGGCCCCTTGCCGAGACCGAGCAGATGCTTCGGGGGCTCGGGGCCTCCGTCGAAACCGTTCAGGGCGATCTCGCCACGATCGATGGCGTCGATCAACTGCTGGCGAAGGTCGGCGGACGTCACGTGGACGCCTTGCTCGCCAACGCGGGCCATGGCTTGGGTCATGCGTTTCTCGATCAGGATTTCACGGCGATCCGGCATGTGATCGACACTAACGTCACCGGCACGGTCTATCTGCTGCACCAACTGGGACGCCGCATGCGGGATCAGGAGCGGGGGCGGATTCTGCTGACCGGTTCGATCGCCGGCCTGATGCCCGGATCGTTCCAGGCGGTCTACAACGGGACGAAGGCGTTTATCGACAGCTTCTCATTCGCCTTACGGGATGAGCTGAAGGACAGCGGCGTCACGGTCACCTGCCTGATGCCAGGAGCGACCGACACCGAATTCTTCGAACGCGCGGACATGCTCGACACCAAGATCGGCCAGGGCAGGAAGGACGATCCCGCGGACGTCGCCAAGACGGGGTTCGAGGCGATGATGCGCGGGGAGGGCGATGTCGTGCACGGCTTGAAGAACAAGATGCAGGCCGCGGCGGCTGCGGTCACCCCGCAATCGGTGCTGGCCAATCAGCATCGCAAGATGGCGGAGCCTGGAACCGACGAGAGCTAAAGCGCGCTCGAACGGTCTTTCGTTTCGAGATGACAAGCCTCGGGGCCGCGGTTCGCTTAGGGCGAGCCGCGGCCTTCGTGGTTCTTATTGAGCGGCCCTAGGCTCCAGGCTCATCGCGCGCGCGGCGATGGCGGCTTGGGTCCGATTGTGGACGTTGAGCTTTCGCATCACCGCGGTCATGTGCGCCTTCACCGTCGCCTCGGCGATGCCGAGGTCGAAGGCGATCTGCTTGTTCAGTAGTCCGGAGTTGACGCCTTCCAAAACCTTCAACTGCGTCGGTGTCAGATCGCAAAGACCGACCCGCGTGGTGGTTTCGGCGTTGTCCTGCTTTTTCCCGGTCATGTTCACCCCTGCTTTTTACTGTTCCACACCGCGCGTCTCGCGACGCGCGGCCTCCGCCTTGGTCTGTGCGCCGGTCTTCGCCAGCGAGCGGTTCGTGCCTACGAACGTAGTTATATTAGTTGGACAGATTCAAACGGATTGGTCAATGTTAACGCAAACAATTTCCACAGGCGTTGCTATCCGCGTGAATCTGTTGGACAGGTTTTCCGCGAGTGACGCCAAAGGGGAGGGGCGGATGAGCCAGGGGCGTCTAGCCGATCAGGCCTATCTGGGCATCGTCGAGATGATCAAGGTCGAGGGGTTGACCCCCGGCGACCGCCTGCCGTCCGAAGCGCGCCTAGCCGAGATCTTCGGCATGTCGCGCACGATCGTCCGCGAGGCGCTCGTCCGGTTGGCCGCTGACAGCATCACCGAAGCCCGTCGCGGCGCAGGATCGTTCGTGAAGAACCGGCCTTCCGACAAGCTCGGCGCCTATATGCCGCTGTCGGAGCTGCCATCGACCTTGGGCAGTTATGAGGTGCGGTTCGTGTTGGAGGCCGAGGCCGCGCGCCTTGCGGCCGCCCGGCGCTCAAGCGAGGAGATGGCCGGGATCGAGGAGGCGTTGTCCAGCTTGCGCGCCGCGCTGTTGTCGAACGACCCTGCGCACGACGAGGACATGGAGCTGCATCGCCGGATCGTGCTGGCCACAGCCAACCCCGCTTTCCTGGTGACCTTCGAGGCGCTTCAGCCCGATGTCGACAAGATCATGCGGGCTGGGGTCGATATCTCCCGCTCGCGGCCGCCCGAGGCTATCGACGAGATGATGCGCGAGCACGAGATGATCGTGGAGGCGATCCGCGCCCAGGACGGCGATGGGGCGGCGCTGGCGATGCGATGGCACCTGTCGCGCGGGCGAAAGCGGCTAATGCCCTGAGGCGAGAGCGTCGGCGGTCAGCGACGGCTCCGAGAGCCAAGTCTCCACGCTGTCGCAGAGCTGTTCGGGGGAGACGAGGGCGTCGAGGGTGAAGACCTGCTCTTCGGCGGCGGGCCGTTCCAGCGTGGCCAATTGGCTGTCGAGCAAGCTGACAGGCATGTAGTGGTCAGGCCGTTCAGTCATGCGTTTCAGCAACTCTTCGCGGCTGGCGTCGAGCAGCACGAAACGAACTGGCGCGCCGATCGCGGCGCGAAGACGTTCCCGGTACCGCAGTCTCAGGGCCGAGCACGCGGCGACAGCCCGGCCTTCGGACGCCAGAGTCTCCCTGATCGCCAGGCCCAGCCGGTCCAGCCACGGCCATCGGTCCTCGTCCGTCAAAGGACGCCCCGCCCGCATTTTCGCGACCGCCGTCTCGTCATGGAAGGCGTCGCCCTCGAGAAACGCGCAGCCGAGGCGATGCGCCAGAAGCGCGCCCAGCGTCGACTTCCCGCAGCCGCTGACGCCCATGGTCACGATGGCAAGCCCCTCGTCGGGGCGGGCGCGGCTGGATGGCGTCTGCAAACGAGCTCCCCGTGGCTGGCCGAGCGCCTGGACAGGCTTGGCGGGCGCTCGATTGGAGCTCGTTTTCTACCGGCCGCCTGTTCGGGCGTAACTACGACCATGGTCTTGGATGCGTGCGCCCTGGCGATCTCATATCGCTGGGGATAGTGACTGGGAGAGTGACATGAGAGCGGTTGTCTTCGCGGCCATCCTGGCGGTTTCGACTCCAGTCTTGGCGGAAACCCGCTCCGTCCTGACCTCCATCCCTGATGATCCGCACGCGGTCGTGGTCAAGGCCGTTGGCGACGGTCGCGCGGACGACACCGACGCGGTTCAGAAGGCCATCGACGCCGCCCGCGACAAGACCGGTCATGGGCTCGTCTTCCTGCCGTCTGGCCGCTATCGCCTGAGCCGCACCTTGTTGATCCCGCCGGGCGTGCGCGTGTTCGGCGTTGGATCGACCCGTCCGGTGTTCGTGCTCGGCGCGAACACGCCGGGCTTTCAGACGGGCGTCGCGACGATGATCGCCTTCACGGGCGGCGACCAGTATCAGGTCGGCGACATCCCCGTGCCCGTTCCGACTGTTCGCCCCTCGACCGCCAAGGTGCGCGACGCCAATTCCGGCACCTTCTATTCGTCGATGAGCAACATCGACATCGAGATCGCCGAGGGCAATCCGGCCGCCGCGGGGGTGCGGTTCCGGATGGCCCAGCACGCCTTCCTGCGGCACATGGACTTCCGGCTGGGTTCGGCCTTCGCCGGCGTCTACCAGGCCGGCAACATCATGGAGGACGTTCACTTCCATGGCGGCCGCTATGGCGTCGTCACCGAAAAGACCTCGCCGGCCTGGCAGTTCACCCTGGTCGACTCCACGTTCGACGGCCAGCGCGACGCGGCGATCCGCGAGCACGAGGTCGACCTGACCCTGGTCAATGTCGGCATCAAGAACACGCCGGTCGGGATCGAGATCGATCGCGGCTACAGCGATAGCCTATGGGGCAAGAACGTCCGCTTCGAGAACGTCTCCAAGGCGGGGGTCGTCATCTCGGCCGAGAACAGCGTCTTCACCCAGGTCGGCTTCGACAACGCGACCGCCTCGAACACCCCCGTGTTCGCCAGTTTCCGAGACAGCGGCAAGACGGTGGCGGGCAAGGGCAAGGACTATCGGGTCGCCGCCTTTACCTACGGCCTGACCCTGCCGGCGCTGGGCCAGATGGGCGAGTACAAGACCGTCGCGGATATCCAGCCGCTGAAGGCCAAGGCAACGACCGCGCCGGCGCTCCGCGCTCTGCCGCCGATGGTCGAGTGGACCAACGTCAAGACGCTCGGCGTGAAGGGCGACGGTTCGACGGATGACACCGCCGCCCTACAGAAGGCGATCGACACCCACCGCGTTCTGTACCTGCCGGTCGGCTTCTACATGGTGTCGGACACCCTGAAGCTGCGGCCCGACACGGTTCTGATCGGCTTGCATCCCGCCATCACCCAACTGGTCATTCCGGACAACAATCCCAACCACGCCGGCGTCGGCGCGGTGCGGCCGATCCTTGAAACGCCGCGAGCCGGCGACAACATCCTGTCGGGGATCGGCCTGTTCACCGGCCGCGTGAACCTGCGCGCCTCGGCCTTGCTGTGGCGCTCGGGCGCGACCTCCATGGTCAACGACGTCAAGATCATGGGCGGCGGCGGCACGCCGACGGCGGACAGCAAGCCCCTCTGGACGGCCCAGGCCCGCAGCGGCGATCCCGTGGCCGACGGCCGCTGGGACGCGCAGTACCCGAGCATCTGGGTGACCGATGGCGGCGGCGGGACGTTCGCCGACGTCTGGAGCCCGAACACCTTCGCCTCGGCGGGTTTTTACATCAGCGACACCAAGACGCCCGGCCACATCTACGAGGTTTCGGTCGAGCACCACGTCCGCAACGAGTTCGTGCTCGACAATGTCGAGAACTGGGAATTCCTCGCGCCGCAGACCGAACAAGAGGTCGGCGACGGTCCTGACGCCGTGTCGCTTGAGGTGCGCAACTCGCGCAACATCCTGTTCGCCAACTATCACGGCTATCGCGTGACGCGGTCGTACCACCCGGCCGAGACGGCGGTGAAACTGTTCAACTCGACCGACATCCGCTTCCGCAACGTCCATATCAACGCCGAGAGCGGCGTCGCCCTGTGCGATACGATCGGCTGCGGCACCTATCTGCGGGCCAGCAAGTATCCGTTCGAGAACGCGATCCAGGACAAGACCCGCAAGCTCGAGGTCCGCGAGCGCGAGTTCGCGGTGCTGGATGTGACGGGCCCTGTGGCGCCTGGCGCGCCGCCGACGGCCGATCCGCGCGTGCGCAAGCTGGAGACGGGCTTCTGGTCGATCTCGGGCGCCGCGACGGGGGCGGATGGGACGCTCTACTTCATCGACAAGCGCTTCCAGCGCATCTACCGCTGGAGCCAGGCGCGAGGCCTTGAGGTGGTGCGCGACCACTCGCTGGATCCGACCAACCTCGCGGTCGACGGCTCGGGCAAGCTGCTGGTGGTCTCGTCGTACGGGCCACAGGCTTCGGTCTATTCGATCGATCCGGAAGGGCCGAAGGACCAACTGACGATGATCTCGCCCACGGCCGTCGCGCCGCGCGCGGGCGCCAAGACCTTGCTGCCCGTGAACTGGTGGGTGAACGGTGAGTTCCGCGACCAGTACGACCCCGCGACCGACCACTTCACCACCCTGGCCGAGATGTTCGCCCGCGACGTCGGGACGCCCAAGCCGCAGGAATATGTCTCGCCCGATGGCAGCGTTGTGCTTCCAGCTTTCCGCGTCTGGCAGCAAGGGCCGCCTGATCACGTGGGTTGGCGCTGGGCCGACACGCTTCAGGCCAATGGCTTGATCGGCGGTGCGGTCGGGCAGCGCCTGTTCTTCACCAATGGCTCGGAGAACAAGACCTACAGCGGCCAAGTCGGTCCCGGCGGGACGCTGACGGACCTGAAGGTCTTCGCCGATCGCGGCGGCGAGAGCGTCGCGGTGGACGGGCAGGGCCGCGTCTTCGTGGCCAATGGCCAGATCTTCCAGTATGCGCCGGACGGCAAACTGGTCGGTCGGATCGATGTGCCGGAGCGTCCGCTGCAGTTGATCTTCGGCGGCGAGGGCGGTCGGACCCTGTTCGTCCTGACCCACCGTTCGCTCTACGCTGTGACGCCCTGAGAAAAGCCCGGGGGAGGGCGCCCATGAAGACCATGACCATCGCGCTGGCCGCGCTTCTGGCCTCCACCGCTGTCGGCTCCGTCGCCTCGGCTGAGAGCCGCTCGGTTTTCGTCGCGACGCCGGCCGATCC
>JAYRLX010000421.1:0-3274 GCA_041905125.1 Caulobacter sp.
AAGACCGCGCCCACCCCCACGCCGGCGGTCACGAGCACGGCCGACAGGGCGACCAGCCGCCACAGCCAGCGGACGGGCATCGGCGGCAGAAAGTCGGGGCCTCGCCGGCGCAACCAGCCCGAGAGCATGGCCAGGGACGGGAAGATGATCAGCAGATAGGCCAGGAACCCTCCGTCCGACGGCTCGCGCCAGATCGCCAGGACGTCGGGGATCGTGGCGACCACGACCTCGTTGGGCTTGTCGAGCAAGCCCTGGACGGCGACATGGGCCAGCAGGCCCACCGCCGACAGTCCCGCCACCAGGGCGCCGCCGATCAGCTTCTGCTTCAGGCTCGCCGTCGGATCTTCCGACGGATCCGCGCCCATCTCCGCCCCGGCCGCCAAGCCTAGCGCCGCTTCTTGCGGAATTCGGCGGCCTTCTCCTCGCGGATCTCGGCGCGCAGGCGCTTCGGCGCGGACTTGTCGACCTCGTCGCCGGTCGCGGCCAGGACCTCGTTGGCGAACTCCAGGTCCATCAGCTTCATGCGCTTGATCTCGTCGCGCAGGCGGGCGGCGGTCTCGAACTCGAGGTTGGCGGCGGCCTCGCGCATCTTGGCCTCCAGGTCCTTGAGCGCGGCCTTGAAGTTGTCGCCGCTGAACGGGCGGTCGTCGGTCTCGGACATGCCCATCGGCACCAGCACGCGGTCGCCGCGCTCGTAGGGGCTGTTGAGGATGTCCTTGATGTCGCGCTTGACGCTCTCGGGCGTGATGCCGTGCTCGAGATTGTAGGCGTGCTGTTTCTCGCGGCGGCGGGCGGTCTCGGCCATGGCCCGCTCCATCGAGCCGGTGATCCGGTCGGCGTAGAGGATGACCTTGCCGTCGACGTTCCGCGCGGCCCGGCCGATCGTCTGGATCAGCGAGGTCTCCGAGCGCAGGAAGCCTTCCTTGTCGGCGTCGAGAATGGCGACCAGGCCGCACTCGGGAATGTCGAGGCCCTCGCGCAGCAGGTTGATGCCGACCAGCACGTCGATGTGGCCCATCCGCAGCTCGCGGATGATCTCGATGCGCTCCAGCGTGTCGACGTCGCTGTGCATGTAGCGGACGCGGATGCCCTGCTCGTTCAGATATTCGGTCAGGTCCTCGGCCATCTTCTTGGTCAGGACGGTGACCAGGGTGCGGTAGCCCTTGGCGATGGTCTGTCGGATCTCGTCGACCACGTCGTCGACCTGGGAGGCGTTGTCCTTGGAGACCGGACGCACCTCGACCGGCGGGTCGATCAGGCCGGTGGGGCGGATGACCTGCTCGGCGAAGACGCCGCCGGCGCGCTCCAGCTCCCAGTCGGCCGGGGTCGCGCTGACGTGCACCGACTGCGGCCGCATGGCATCCCACTCCTCGAACTTGAGGGGCCGGTTATCCAGGGCCGAGGGCAGGCGGAAGCCGTACTCCGCGAGCGTCCATTTGCGGTTGCGGTCGCCCTTGTACATGGCGCCGATCTGCGGAACCGTCTGGTGGCTCTCGTCGGTGAAGAGGAGGGCGTTGTCGGGGATGTATTCGAAGAAGGTCGGCGGCGGCTCGCCGGGCTTCCGGCCCGACAGGTAGCGGCTGTAGTTCTCGATGCCGGCGCACGAGCCGGTGGTCTCGATCATCTCCAGATCGAAGGTCGTGCGCTGCTCCAGCCGCTGGGCTTCCAGCAGCTTGCCGTTGGCGGTCAGCCACTCCAGCCGGTCCTTCAGCTCCTTGCGGATCTCGATGATCGCCTGGCGCAGGGTCGGGCGGGGCGTGACGTGGTGGCTGTTGGCGTAGATCTTGATGGTCTCCAGCTCGGCGGTCTTCTTGCCGGTCAGGGTGTCGAACTCGGCGATCGCCTCGACTTCGTCGCCAAACATGGTCACGCGCCAGGCGCGGTCCTCATAGTGGGCGGGGAAGATCTCGATGGTGTCGCCGCGACGGCGGAACGTGCCGCGCTCGAAGGCCTGGTCGTTGCGCTTGTACTGCTGGGCGACGAGGTCGGCGATCAGCTGCTTCTCGTCGACCCGCTGCCCGACCTCCAGGGTGAAGGTCATGGCGGTGTAGGTCTCGACCGAGCCGATGCCGTAGATGCATGACACCGAGGCCACGACGATGACGTCGTCGCGCTCCAGGATCGCCCGGGTGGCCGAGTGGCGCATCCGGTCGATCTGCTCGTTGATCGACGAGTCCTTCTCGATATAGGTGTCGGTCCGGGGTACGTAAGCTTCCGGCTGGTAGTAGTCGTAGTAGCTGACGAAGTACTCGACCGCGTTCTCCGGGAAGAACGACTTCATCTCGCTGTAGAGCTGGGCGGCCAGGGTCTTGTTCGGGGCCAGGATCAGGGCCGGGCGCTGGGTGCGCTCGATGACCTGGGCCATGGTGAAGGTCTTGCCCGAGCCGGTGACGCCCAAGAGCACCTGGTCCTGGTCGCCGCGCTCGATGCCTTCCACGAGGTCGGCGATGGCGGTCGGCTGGTCGCCGGCGGGCTGGTAGTCGCTGACCAGCTTGAACTTCTTGCCGCCTTCGGACTTGTCCGGGCGCGCGGGCCGGTGCGGCGTCCACAGCATGGGCATGACGCCAACGGAGACGTCAGACACGGTATCCATGACGAAGGGCGCGGAGACGTCCGAAACGCCGGAGTTTGGGCTGCGAGGCATGGCCCCAACGTAGGCGCGCGGACGGCCCGCGGCTAGGGGGCCTGCTGACAGGGAATGGCGGCAGAGTGGCGGGAGGAGCCGCGACCGCCTTCGTCCCTACTCCTTCACCGTATTCGCGCAGGCTTGGCCGTGGCCCCAGAAGACGCCCTTGCGCCGCTCCAGCAGGTTCTGGTCGCGGCGGGACAGGTCGGCGAAGAAGTCCAGGCCGGTCTCGACCTCGAGGTCCGCGATCGGCGCGATGAACGTATCGGTCGGGGTCTTTTTGTAAGCCTTGTTGTCCAGGCGGAAGCCTACGGCCCGCCCGGTTCCGACATCGTAGAGGATCTTGAAATAGGCGGCCGGCGACAGGATCTTGGTCTTGTTTTGCCCGATCCAGGTGCTGCTGGAGCCATAGATCGGGCCCGTGATGACGATGACATCCTCGTGGCCGCCGCATAGCACCGCGGCCCGGACATCCTCTTCCAGGAAACGCCATTGGGCGCGGTTGAAGCCGGCTCCCACCTGCGGCGACATGTTCGTCATGTAGAAGCTGTCGTTGGTCTGGGGCTGGCTGAACTTGAAGTCCGCCGCCGGCGCCTGGTGGCCTCGATCGCGCGGGTTGGCGGGGTCGCTGTAGTCCTGGGCCGTCGG
>JAYRLX010000422.1:0-3268 GCA_041905125.1 Caulobacter sp.
CGGACAAGCGATCTGGGGCAGCAGAGCCCCCAGATCGGGCATGCGGAAATTGTACCAGAGGTCGGGATCGAACTTCCAGGTCCAGGCGCCCTCGACCTCTTTCAGGGAGCGGCGGGCGATGAAGTCGGCGATGTAGAGGTTCTCGCACGGCTGCGGCGGCGCCAGACGGAAGCGGGTGAGCGCTTCTTCCAGGGTCGGATAGGACGGCAGGCCGTGACCCGAGCGCGGCGGCGGACCTTTCCAGCGCTTCTCGGGCGGCTGGATGCTGCTGTCGACCATGATCGCGCCGCGCAGGCGCTCAGGGTGCCGCGCGGCGCAATAGAGAGTCGGGAAGCCGCCGAACGAGTGGCCGACCACGATCGGCTTGACCCCGCCGGCCTCCAGTCCCGCCGCCTCGACGGCGGCGAAGATCTCGGCGGCGAACAGTTCGGCGCTATAGGCCGGCCGCCAGTCGCTTCCGCCCATGCCCGACCACGAGATCGCCGCGACGCGCCAGTCCTTCGCGAAGAACGGGGCGATGAAGCTCCACCAGTCGGCGTGGGCGCCGTTGCCGTGCAGGAACAGCAGGCCGGGCTTGCCGACCTCGCCCCAGGTCAGGAGTTCGATGTTCGCGCCTTCGACGGCGATAATCGAGCGCTCGGGCGCGTGGGCGATCGTCGCCTCGAACCAGGCCGGCGCGGGCGGAGGCTCGCCGCCGAACGGCGCGAGCAATGAGGCGGGCGCGGCCCGATCGTCGGCCATGCCTTACGCCTCTTCCTTGTAGTTCAGCTCGCCGGGGCGCGGCTTGCGCGGGCTCAGGGCCTTGAAGATCCCGGTGCCGGTGATCAGGGTCCGATCGCCGGACCAGATACGGCCGCGCACGGTGAAGACCAGGTCCTCCTCGGCGATCAGCTCACCCTCGCCTTCCACCCAGTCGCCCAGCTTGGCGCCCGACAGGAAGTCGCACATCAGCCGCACCGTGACCCAGCTGTAGGACTTCTGCAGCGAGATGATCCGGCCCCAGGCCATGTCGGCGAAGCTCATCAGCATGCCGCCGTGGCAGTTGCCCAGGCCGTTGGTGTGGTGCTCCTCGACGCGAAACGCCAGCCGCGCCTGGCCGGGGCCCTCGCGGTGCTCGAACAGCGGGCCAATCTGCCGGCCAAAGCCCCGCGACCAGTTCAGCTGGGAAAAGCCTTCGGGGATCGCCGCTGTCTGGGCGTCTGTCAGGTCGTCGGACATGTCGTCAGGCTAACAAGCGTTTGAAAAAAGGAAAGCCTTCCGTAAGGACGGGGGTCCGGCCGGTGTCTAACCTCTTCGAAACGGGGGATCGATGGGCCGGGACAGCGCCAGAGACGTCGACAGGGACTTCGCCGACTGGCTGGCGCCGCATCTGCCGATGCTGCACCGGACGGCGCGGGCCTTCGCCGAGCCGGCCGACCAGCACGACCTGCTGCAGGAGATGTCGCTGGCCTTGTGGAAGGCGCGGCCAAGGTTCCGGGCCGAAAGCGCCGCGAGCACCTTCGCCCACCGCGTGGCCCACAACGCCGCCCTCACCTGGCGCCGCGGCGAGGCTCGCCGACGGCTGCGAGGCGTCGCGGTCCAGGCCGAGCTGCTGACGCGCGAGGCGGGGACCGATCCGCAGGGAGCTCTGCTCGAGACGCTCTACGCCGCCATTCGCCAGCTCGCGCCGATCGAACGCTCCCTGATCCTGCTGTCTCTGGACGGCCTCCCCTATGCCGAGATCGCCCGCCTGCACGGCCTTTCGGAAACCAATGTCGGAGCGCGGCTGACCCGGATCCGCCAGCGCATCGCCAGCCTCGTGGAGGACGACCATGGAGTTTGACCGTCTCGAAGCCGCCTGGCGCTCGCCCGCCAACACGCCTGACGCCCGCGCCCAGGCCTATCTGATGGAGGAAGTCATGAAGTCTCTGAAGGCCCGCCGCCGCGGCGAGATCCTGCTGTTCGCCATCCCAGCGGTCACCATGTCGATCTTCACCGCCATAGCGGTCCGGGCGATCGCCCAGGGGCGCATGGATCCAGCCCGCGAGTGGGGCGCCCTCGTGATGCTGGGCGTCTGCTGGCTGGTCCTGGGAGCGGTTCTCGTCGCCGGCGTGTTGCTGCGCCACCGGCGGAATCAGGACCAGGGATCGATGCGCGACACCCTCGCGGCCATGCTCTCCGCCAACCGGCGGGCGCGGACCAATCTGAAGATCTTCCTGATGATGCTGCCCGTCTTCCTCGTCCCGATGCTGTTCAGCGTCACGCAGTTGCATCAGGTCGGCAAGGCTAGTGGCCGCGACACCGGGCAGATGCTGATGGTCTTCGGCCTGGCCCTGGGCGCCAGCGTCACCTGGAACGCCGCGCGGTATTTCGGGATCATGAAGCCCGAACAGCGGCGTCTGGAGGCGTTGCTCCGAGAATATGAGTAACCCACCCGTCCGACCTCCCCGGCGAATGCCGGGGCCCAGATGGAAAAGCGCTGAAGTGGGTTCTGGAGACTCTGCTCTCCTCCAATCAGATTCACCGCTCTGAGATCTGGGTCCCGGCATTCGCCGGGAAGATCGGATTTCTAGATCCCCACCGCCGCCAGCGCCTTGGCCTGCCGTTCCGCCACCGCTTCCTCCGAGAAGCCTTCCAGCGACGCCTCGAACATCCGCCGCCAGTTGTGGCTGGCCCCGAGGTGCAGGAAGGCCGCGCCCAGGCCGATGGCGGCGCGATCCATGAACACGAACTCGCGGGGGATGGTGACGCCGCCGACCGCCTTCAGGGCCTGGCGCACCTTGAAGGCCTCGCGGCGGCCGTACTCGCCGGGCGGGACGTCGTCGGCGACTGTGCGGACACGGTCGTCCAGCAAGGGGCCATAGATGAAGCGGGCCCAGACGTTCAGGGTGTCGACCAGGTCGTCGGTGAGCCCCTGGAAGCCCCAGGTGCGATAGGCCTCCATCTGCTCGGCGCGATCGTCGTTGGACAGGGCGCGATAGAGCCGCACGACCCCGGCCACGAACTTCGGCGGGAAGATGCGGATGCAGCCGAAGTCCAGCAGGTTCAGGTGGGCCGCGCCCTCTCCGGCGAAGGTGTAATTCCCCAGATGCGGGTCGCCGTGAATGATGCCCAGATGGGTCATCGGGCTCCACCAGGCCTCGAACAGCAGGGCGGCGATGTGGTCGCGGACCTCCTGCGGCGCGGTCTTGAAAGCCAACAGCCCCTGCCCATCCAGCCAGGTCATCGACAGCAGCCGCCCTGTGGATAACTCCGGAACCGGCGTCGGCGTGCGGATCGCCTCGCGCCC
>JAYRLX010000423.1:0-3248 GCA_041905125.1 Caulobacter sp.
TCCGACGCCGATGCGGGCCTGCACGCCCTGACCGACGCCATCCTCGGCGCGATCGGCGAAGGCGATATCGGCGACCATTTCCCGCCCACCGATCCGAAGTGGAAGGGCGCGGCCTCGGACCAGTTCCTGAAGCACGCGGTCGATCTCGTGACCGCCAAGGGCGGCTCCATCGTCAATGTCGATGTCACGCTGATCTGCGAGCGCCCCAAGATCAAACCGCATCGCCAGGCCATGCGCGAGCGATTGGCGGAGATCCTCGGCCTTCCGGTCGATCGCGTGAGCGTCAAGGCGACCACGACCGAGAAGATGGGTTTCACCGGTCGCGGCGAAGGCCTGGCGGCCTCGGCTGTCGTGGCGGTCGAGACTCCGGCCTGAACAGGTTAGGCTGACGGCGCGAAGACGGAGACCCGCATGTTCCCGCTCGAGATTGAGACCCTGGCCCGGCTGCTGATCGACGAGGCCCGCGGTCGCTCCCTGCGCCTGGTGACGGCCGAGAGCTGCACCGGCGGTCTGGTCGCCGGCGCGATTTGCGCCATCCCCGGCGCGTCAGACGTCTTCGAGCGCGGCTTCGTCACCTACACCAACCGCGCCAAGTCCGAGATGCTGGGCGTGCCCGGCGACCTCATAGCCGACCACGGCGCGGTGTCCGAACCGGTCGCGCGGATGATGGCCGAGGGCGCCCTGCGCGAAAGCAATGGCCACGTCGCCGTCGCGATCACCGGCGTCGCCGGTCCCGGCGGAGGCTCGCCGCTCAAGCCGGTCGGAACCGTTCACTTCGCGGTGGCCCGCGCCAACCGATCGGTCGTCCACCGCCACGAGCGGTTCCTGGGCGACACCCGCGAGGCCGTGCAGTTGGCGGCGATCGTGACGGCGCTCGAGATGCTGCGCGAGGCGGTGGCCTAGTGCCGGAGACCGCGCCCAGCGATTGGCGGCGCTTCACCGGCGCCAATCTCTCGCAGCAGGCGCTGAAGGCGGCGGCGGCCCGAAAGACCGAAATCCGCCACGCGATCCGTGTCTCGGCGGCCGTCGGCGCGGCCTACGCCCTGGCGACCCTGCTGCGCCTGCCGCAGGGCTATTGGGCCGTGCTGACCGCCATCATCGTCGTCCAGTCCAGCCTTGGCGCGACCATCACCGCCTCGATCGAGCGCTTCTCCGGCACGCTAGTGGGCGCTCTCGTCGGCGCCGCGGCCGCTCTGCTCCATGCGATCTGGCCCGAGTTCGGCGGGCTGATCCTTTGCGTCACCGTCGCGCTCCTCGCCTTTCTGGTCGCCATCCGACCTGAATTGAAGGTCGCCACCATCACGGCGGTGATCATGCTGATCGGCGGAACGACGACGCACATGAACCCGCTGGTCGCCGCCGCCCTGCGCGTCTCCGAGATCACGGTCGGCAGTCTGGTCGGAATCGCCGCGACGCTTCTGATCTTCCCGGCGCGCGCCCACGCCTCGGTGGTGACGAGCATCCAGAAGATCGCCGGACTGGAAGCCCAGATCCTCGAAAGGCACGTGCTGGCGCTGCGCGGCTCCCCTGGCCCCGACGATCATCTCAAGGCCCAGGACGATCTTCGGGCCGCCCTCGCCAAGCTGCAGACGGCGATGACGGAGGCCAACAGGGAGAGCGCCACGCGTCTCAGCAACAGCTCCGTCTCCGAAGCTCTGCCCCGGACGCTGTGGCGGCTGCGCAATGACACGGTGATGGTGGGACGCGCGGTGCGCGGCGCCCTGCCCGACGCCATCACGCCCGCCGCCGCCGATATGTTGGAGGCCAGCAGCCGGTTCCTGAGGGCCTCGGCGGACTTCCTCGCAGGCGGGCCCAAGCCGGATCGCATTGCCTTCGCCACGGCTCACCAAGCCTTCCAGACCTGTTTCGAAGGCCTGCGCGAAAAGGGGATCACCCGCGATCTCGAGTTCGATGGCGCCGCGCGGGTGTTCGGCTTGGTGTTCGCGATCGAGAACCTGTTCGCCAATCTCGGCGACTTCGAGGAACGGATCGAGGAAGCCGTCGCCCAGAAGGACTAGGTCCGCAGGACTAGGCCTGCGATCCGTAGATCTGGCGCGCGCGGTCCTCGAAGCAGGCGATCAGCTTGCCAGCGGCCTTGTCGACATTGGCCGCCAGCAGCGCGTCCAGCATCAGCGACTTGAAGGCGAACTCGATCGTGAATTCGATCCTGGTCGCGCCCTCTTCAGGGATGAAGCGCCAGGCGTTCACCAGCCGCTTGAACGGTCCATACAGCAGATTGACGTCGATGCTCAGCGCCTCGCTATCGCGCCGAACGCGGGTCGCGAACTTCTCGCGCAAAAACGAGAAGCCGACCTGGGCTTCGGCGTCGACCGTGCTGACCGCGCCGTCCTCACGGGCGTTCCAGGTGCGCATGCCCGTGATCCACGGCACGAAGCTCGGATAGGCCTCGACATCCCCGACAAGCTGAAACAGCTCTTGCGGCGCGTACGGCAGCACGCGCGTGACCACATGACGATGCAAGGCGTCAGGCCTTGCGGGCGTCGAGCGCGCGGCGCGCGGCCTGCAGCTTGGCGAAGTCGTCGCCGGCGTGGTGCGACGAGCGCGTCAGCGGGCTGGAGGAGACCATCAGGAAGCCCTTGGCCCGGGCGATCGCCTCATAGGCCTTGAACTCCTCGGGCGTGACGAAGCGCTCGACGGCCGCGTGCTTGCGGGTCGGCTGCAGGTACTGGCCGATGGTGATGAAGTCGACGCCGGCCGAACGCATGTCGTCCATCACCTGCATGACCTCCTCCTTGGTCTCGCCCAGACCGACCATCAGGCCGGACTTGGTGAACTGAGAGGGATCGCGCTGCTTCACGCGATCGAGCAGGCGCAGCGAGTTGTAGTAGCGGGCGCCAGGCCGGATCTTCAGATACAGCCGCGGCACGGTCTCCAGGTTGTGGTTGAAGACGTCCGGCTTGGAGTCGATCACCACATTCTCCGCGCCTTCCTTGCGGAGGAAGTCGGGAGTCAGGATCTCGATGGTCGTGCCCGGCGCGGTCGCGCGGATCGCCGTGACCACCTCGGCGAAGTGCCGGGCGCCGCCGTCCAGCAGGTCGTCGCGGTCCACCGAGGTGATGACCACGTGCTTCAGGCCCATCTTGGCGACGGCCTCGGCCACACGGCGCGGCTCGTCGGGATCCAGTTGGGTGGGCAGGCCCGTGGTGACGTTGCAGAAGGCGCAGGCGCGGGTGCAGATCTCGCCCATGATCATCATGGTCGCGTGCTTCTGGCTCCAGCACTCGCCG
>JAYRLX010000424.1:0-3235 GCA_041905125.1 Caulobacter sp.
CCCCATCAACGGCATAAAGATGCGATCAGGCATGGCCCGCCTATAGCACGGGCGAGCGCCGGGGGGAGGGGGCGCGGGCGCCATCCGCGCTTGACGCTGGAAGCGGCTGGTCTTAGCCCGCCCCTGACATAAGCCCGACCTCGCCCTCCATTCTGAAGGAAGCCCGATGCCGACCCTCGTCCTGCTCCGCCACGGCCAGAGCCAGTGGAACCTGGAAAACCGCTTCACGGGCTGGGTCGACGTCGACCTGACGGCCGAGGGCGAGGCCCAGGCGCGCAAGGGCGGCGAGCTGATCGCCAAGGCCGGGCTCGACATCGACCAGGCCTTCACCTCGGTCCAGACCCGCGCCATCCGCACCTGCAACCTGGCGCTCGATGCGGCCAAGCAGAGCTTCGTGCCGGTGACCAAGGACTGGCGCCTTAACGAGCGTCACTATGGCGGCCTGACGGGCCTGAACAAGGCCGAGACGGCCGAGAAGCACGGCGTCGAGCAGGTCACGATCTGGCGCCGCTCGTACGACATCCCGCCGCCGGAACTTGCGCCGGGCGGCGAGTACGACTTCGCCAAGGACCGCCGCTACAAGGGCGCGAGCCTGCCGTCGACCGAGAGCCTGGCCACGACCCTGGTCCGCGTGCTGCCCTACTGGGAAAGCGACATCGCTCCGCATCTGAAGGCGGGCGAGACCGTCCTGGTCGCCGCGCACGGCAACTCGCTGCGCGCCATCGTCAAGCACCTGTTCCAGGTGCCGGACGACAAGATCGTCGGCGTCGAGATCCCGACCGGCAACCCGCTTGTCATCGAGCTGGACGCCCAGCTGAAGCCGACCGGCGCGCGCTATCTGGACGAGAGCCGGGCCGAGGCTCTGCCGCAGGTTGGCTGATCTGCGGCGGAAGCGGTTGGAAAGGCGGCGTTAATCCTGTTCTGCGCAGGGTTGACGCGTCATTCGGGATACCATGCCGCCCATGAGCGCCGACGCGCCCGCCGCCCAAGAATACAAGCGTCTGACGCAGCACGACCTCGACGTCATCTGCGCCAAGCACGATCGCCTATGGTCGGCGAAGATGGGGGGCGCGCGGGCGGTCTTCACCTTCTGTGATCTTTCCGGCCTGTCCCTGACGGGTCGGAACCTTTGCGACGCCGACTTCACCGGCGCGATGATGGTCGGCTGCGACCTGCGCAAGACCAAGCTGGACAACGCCAACCTCTATGGCGCGGACCTGCAGGGCGCGGACCTCACCGACGCCTCCCTGCGTCGCGCGGACCTGCGCGGCTCCAGCCTGCGCGGCGCCAACCTGACCGGCGCCGACATGTTCGAGGCCGACCTGCGGGAAGGGGCCATCGCCGCCGCCGACCGCAAGGAAGGCTACAAGGTCATCGAGCTGACCCAGCGCGAGGCCTACGCCATTGGCGCGAACCTCAGCGGCGCGAATCTCGAGCGTTCGCGCCTTTCGGGGATCGTCGCGACCAAGGCCGACTTCAGCGACGCGATCCTGAAGGACGCCAAGCTGGTCCGCGCCAACCTGAAGCAGGCCAATTTCAACGGCGCCAACCTGGCCGGGGCGGACCTGTCGGGCGCCAACCTCGCCGGCGCGGACCTTCGCAACACGGTGCTGGTCGGCGCCAAGACCATGTCCTGGAACGTCAGCCAGACGAACATGGAAGGCGCCCTGACCGACAAGCCGGCGGGCACCAACGTCTCCGACTTGCCCTACGAGCAGATGATCGCCGACCATGCGCGCTGGATCGAGACCGGCGGCGCCGAGGGCAAGCCCTCGGTGTTCGACAAGGCGGACCTGCGCAACCTGCGCTCGGTGCGCGGCTTCAACCTGACGGCCCTGTCGGCCAAGGGCGCGGTGTTCTACGGCCTCGACATGGAAGGCGTGCAGATGCAGGGCGCCCAGCTCGAGGGGGCGGACCTTCGGGCCTGCAACTTGCGCCGGGCTGACCTCCGCGGCGCGCGGCTGAAGGGCGCCAAGCTGACGGGTTCGGACCTGCGCGACGCCCAGCTGGGTCCGCTGCTGATCACCGCCGACCGCGTGCTGCCTTGCGACCTGACCGGCGCGATCCTGGCCAACGCCGATCTCGCGCGCGCCGATCTCCGCCAGGCGCGACTGGCCGGCGCCGATCTCTCGCGCGCCAATTTCACCGGCGCCCAGATGCGCGATGTCGACGTGACGGGCGCGATCCGGCTGGGCGCGCGCGGCCTGGACGACGTGATCTAACGACTGTCAAAAAAACGCGGCAATTCGTCGCGGATTTAACGGTTCGCTGTTCCCGTCCCTATACGGTCCCGCCAATCCATCGAGACCATCATAGGGAACATCGTTATGAACGCCGCGCAAAGCGTGGCTGGGCGGCGTCGCCTGAGCCAAGCCGAGCTCGATATGATCGTAACGGCGCACGAGAAATTCGTTACCGGCAAGCAGGGCGGCCGCCGGGCCTCCCTTCGCTTTGTGCAGTTGTCGGGCCTAGATCTGTCGTTTCGGAACCTGAGCGACGCGGATCTTTCCGCCTCGATCCTGGACGGCTGCCGCATGGTTCGGACCAGGCTGGACAGGGCCAATCTGTTCGGCTGCGACCTGCGCAAGTCCGACATGCGCCAGGCTTCTCTCGTGCGCGCCGACATGCGCGGCGCCAGCCTGCGCGGCGCCAACCTGGCGCAGGCGGACCTCACCGAGGCCGATTTCCGCGAGGGCCAGGTCTCTATCCCGCACCCTCGCAATGGCTCCGAAATCCTTCGGCAGGAGATGCGACGCGGCGAAGTGGACGAGGCCAACTTCTCGGGCGCGACTCTGGACGGTTTGGAGTTCACGGGCGTCTCGGCGTTCAAGGCCGACTTCAGCGATTGCTCCCTGCGCGGCGCCAAGCTCTCCGGCGCGAACCTGAAGGAAGCCAACCTCGCTGGCGCGATCCTGGACGGCGCGGACGTCGACGGAGCCAATCTTGAGGGCGTCAATCTGGCCGGCGCTGTGATGGCCGGGGTCGACACCTCGAACGCCAGGATCGAAAGGTCCGCCCTCGCGGGCGTGCTGGGCGCCTCCACGCCGGAAGCCCTGGCCAAGGCGGAGACGCTCTACGAGCTCTGCCTCGCCAACCAGCGCTGGTGCAAGTCGGACGGCAAGGAGGGCGCGGCCGCGCGGCTCGACGGCGAGGATCTGCGGCCGCTCGGCGACCGGCTGAGGGGGCTGCGGCTCACGGCGATGAGCGCCCGGGGCGCCTGCATGGTCGGTCTCGA
>JAYRLX010000425.1:0-3233 GCA_041905125.1 Caulobacter sp.
GGACGCCCTGGCCGAGCAGCCGCTGCGCGTCGGCGTGCTGGGCGGCTGGTTCCAGCAAGGCGCCTTTCCCGAGGTGCTGGAGGCTCTGGGCCGCGTCGCCCAGGCCCTGTCGGCCGATCGCGAGGTGATCCTGGACGGCGCCCAGGCCGCCCGCGCCGCCGCCTTCTGCCTGACCGCCTTCGAGGGCGGCGAGCTGCATCACGACGACCTGGCCGCCCGCGCCATGGACTACGACCCAGCCGTCCGCGACCGCCTGCTGGCGGGCGCCCTGCTGCCCGAGGGCGTCGCCGAAGCCGCCCGGCGCTATCGCACGATCTTCCGGGACCAGGTCGCGCAGGTCTTCCAGCGCTACGACGTGCTGCTGGCTCCAGCCTCCGTCTGCCCCGCCCCGCCGATCGGCCAGGCGACCATGGAGATGGACGGCGTGCCGGTGTCGGTCCGCAAGAACCTCGGCGCCTTCACCCAGCCGATCAGCTATATCGGCCTGCCGGTGGTCGCCGCGCCGGTGAACCGTCCCGGCCAGCTGCCGATCGGCGTCCAGATCATCGCCCCGCCCTGGCGCGAGGACCTGGCCTTCGCCGCGGCCCTGCGCCTGCAACGGGCCGGCGTCGTCGCCGCCCATCCGCCGAAGGCCTTCGCATGATCATCAACGATCCCGCCACGCTGGCCGCGGTCACGGCCCTGGTCGACGCCTATGAGACGGCGCTGATGACCAACGACGTCGCCGCCCTGGACGGCGCGTTCTGGGCCTCGCCGCACACGGTGCGCCTGGGCGTGGCCGAAAACCTCTGGAGCTTCGACGAGATCGCCGCCTTCCGCCTCGGCCGCGCCGGCGGCTCGCCACAGCGCACGCGGCTAAGGACCGAGATCACGACCTTCGGCGCCGACTTCGCAACCGCCAACGTCCTGTTCCGCCGCGATGACACCGGCCGGATCGGCCGCCAGAGCCAGACCTGGGTTCGCACCGAGGACGGCTGGAAGATCGCCGCCGCCCACGTCTCCCTGATGCAGGAGGGCGTCGATCAACGGCTCGCCTCCCCGAGCGAAAAGCGCTAGAGCCCTCGAATGACGACCCCGACCAAGATCATCTTCGACACCGATCCCGGCATCGACGACGCGATGGCGCTGCTGTTCATCGAGGCGAGCCCCGCCCTCGAGCTGATCGCGGTGACGACCATCTTCGGCAATGCCGACATCGACACCACCACGCGCAACGCCCTCTATCTGAAGCGCCGCTTCGGCCTGACCGCGCCGGTCTACAAGGGGACCGACAAGCCGCTGGTCCGGCCGCGCAATCCGTCGCCGACCTTCGTGCATGGCGAGAACGGCCTGGGCGACGTCGAGCTGACGGACCTCGTTCCCGAGCAGCCCGAAGCCAAGCCGGCCCACCAGGCGATCATCGACCTGGCCCGCCAGTATCCGGGCGAGGTCGTGCTGTGCGCGGTCGGTCCGCTGACCAACCTGGCCCTGGCGCTGCAGGCCGACCCCGAGGTCGCGACCTTGCTGAAGTCCGTGGTGATCATGGGCGGCGCGTTCGGCGTGGCCGGCAAGCCGGGCAATGTCACGCCCGTGGCCGAGGCCAACATCTGGAACGATCCCGAAGCCGCCGACCAGGTCTTCACCGCCCCTTGGAACCTGACCGCCGTCAGCCTGGACGTGACGACCCAGGTCGTGATGTCGCCGGACTACATGGATGCCCTGGCGGCCGGCGGCAGCGACGCCGGCGACTTCCTGAACGCCATCTCCAAGCCCTACGCCGCCTTCTACGGCGGCCGCGACGGCATCGTCGGCTGCTGCGTCCACGACGCCGCGGCGGTGGCCTTCGTGATCGACCCGACGCTGTTCAAGGTGCGCCGCGGCTCGGTCCGCGTGGTCACCGAGGGCATCGCCCTGGGCCAGACCTGCCAGAAGGCCGAGGGCGAGCTGTTCGGCCCCTCGGCCTGGGACGACCAGCCGATCCAGGCCGTGACCGTGGCGGTGGACGGCGAGCGGCTGCTGAAGCTGTACGCCGAGACGATGACGGCGAAGCACGGGTAGCTCCCCCCACCTGACCCGCTTCGCGGGTCGTCCGCCCCCGAAGGCGGGCGGAAGGTGATCCTTCTTCCCCCTCCGGGGGAGGAGCGCGCAGCGCGGAGGGGGCAAGTGGCAGAACTACCCCCGCCGCCAACGCTCCACGCCGGCCAGATAGGTCCGCGCCACGACACGATCATCGCCCAGCACCGTCAGGGCGAAGAGCTTGTCCTCCAGTGTCTCCGCCGCCGTCAGACGGCGCGCGATCAGCGGCGTCGCGGCGAGATCCAGCACCAAGAAGTCCGCCTCCTTGCCCGGCGCGAGGTTGCCGATCTTGTCGTCCAGGTCCAGCGCCCGCGCCCCGCCCAGCGTGCCGAGATAGAAGGCGTGGAACGGATCCAGGGCGTCGCCGCGCAGCTGGCCGACCTTGTAGGCCTCGCCCAGGGTGTGGAGGATCGAGAAGGTCGTGCCGGCGCCGACATCGGTGCCCATGCCGACCTTCACCCCATGCGCGCACGCGTCCTTCAGCGGGAAGAGGCCCGAGCCCAGGAAGAGGTTCGAGGTCGGGCAAAAGGCCGCCGCGCCGCCCTTGGCCGCCAGGCGCTGGAACGCCTCGCCCTGCAGGTGGACGCAGTGGGCGAAGACCGAGCGCTCGCGCAGCAAGCCAAAGCGGTCATAGACGTCGAGATAGTCCTTGGCGGCCGGGAACAGCCGCGCCGTCTCCTCGATCTCATGCGGGTTTTCCGACAGGTGGGTCTGCATCCAGACCCCCGGATGGGCGGCCAGCACCTCGCCCGCCATGGCCAGCTGTTCGTCGCTGCAGCTGATCGCGAAGCGCGGCGTCACCGCGTAGCCCAGGCGGCCCTTGCCATGCCACGCGGCGATCAGGGCCTCCATGTCGGTCCGTGCGCTCTCGACGGTGTCGGTCAGGCCCTCCGGCGCATTGCGGTCCATCAGGGTCTTGCCGGCGATCAGCCGCATGTCGCGCTCATAAGCCTCCGCGAACAGCGCCTCGACCGAGACCCGGTGCACCGAGCCGAACACCAAGGCCGTGGTCGTGCCGTTGCGCAGCAGCTCGTCGAGGAAGAAGGTCGCCGTCTCCGCGGCGTGGGCGGGATCGGCGAAGCGGGCCTCGCACGGGAAGGTGTGCTGCTCCAGCCAGTCCAGCAGCTGGGCGCCATGGGCGGCGATGACGTCGACCTGCGGGAAGTGGATGTGGGTGT
>JAYRLX010000426.1:0-3218 GCA_041905125.1 Caulobacter sp.
GAGCCTGTTCGCGGTCGCCGCCACCTCGATCGCCGCCGCCCGCGCCGCCGCCGCCAAGGCCGTGGTCGAGTACGAGGATCTGCCCGCCGCGATCGACATCGCCGCCGCCCGCGCCATGGACCTGAAGATCGAGGCGTCCCAGCGCATGGCGCGCGGCGACGCCCAAGCCGCGCTGGCCGCCTCGCCGCGCCGCGTGCAGGGCCGGTTCTCGATGGGCGGCCAGGACCACTTCTATCTCGAAGGGCAGGTCGCCCTCGCCACGCCGGGCGAGGGCGGTGACGTCCACGTCTGGTCCTCGACCCAGCATCCCAGCGAGGTGCAGCACCTGATCGCCCGCGTGCTCGATCGGCCCCACACCGCCGTCACCGTCGAGGTGCGCCGCATGGGAGGGGGCTTCGGCGGCAAGGAGACGCAAGCCGCTCTGTTCGCCGCCGCCGCCGCCCTGGTGGCGGTCAAGACCGGCCGTCCCGCCAAGTGCCGACCCGACCGTGACGAGGACATGGTCATGACCGGCAAGCGGCATGACTTCGAGGTCGCCTACGATGTCGGCTTCGACGACGAGGGCCGGCTGACGGGCCTTTCGCTGGAGCTGGCCTCGCGCTGCGGGGCGACGACCGATCTCTCGATGGCGATCAACGACCGGGCGATGTTCCACGCCGACAACGCCTACTATCTGCCGGCGGTCGAGATCCTGTCGCATCGCTTCAAGACGCACACGGTGTCGAACACCGCCTTCCGGGGCTTCGGCGGGCCGCAGGGCATGCTGGCGATCGAGCGGGTGATGGACGCGGTCGCCGCCGAGGTCGGGCTCGACCCGCTGGAGGTGCGTCGCCGCAACCTCTATGGCGGCGAGGGCCGGAACCTGACGCCCTATCATCAGGTGGTCGAGGACAACGTCGCGCCACAGCTGATCGACGAGCTGGCGGCGTCCTGCGACTACGACGCCCGCCGCCGCGAGATCGAGGCGTTCAACAAGACGAGCCCGGTGCTGAAGAAGGGCATCGCCCTGACGCCGGTGAAGTTCGGCATCTCGTTCACGACCACCCACCTGAACCAGGCCGGGGCGCTGCTGCACCTCTACGCCGACGGCTCGATCATGCTGAACCACGGCGGGACCGAGATGGGGCAGGGGCTGAACATCAAGGTCGCCCAGATCGTCGCCCAGGCCTTCCAGGTCGACGTCTCGCGCGTGAAGATCACCTCGACCGTCACCGACAAGGTGCCCAACACCTCGGCCACGGCCGCCTCGTCGGGCGCCGACCTGAACGGCATGGCCGCCCTGAACGCGGCCGAGACCATCAAGGCGCGGCTGGTGGACTTCGCCGCCGCCAAGTGGGGCGTCGCGCCGGACGAAGTCGCCTTCACCCCCGACGGTGTTCGCGTGGGCGGCGAGACCTTCGAATTCGGCTGGTTCGCGCGCCAGGCCTATCTGGCGCGGATCTCGCTATCCGCGACCGGCTTCTACGCCACGCCCAAGATCCACTACGATCGCGCCACCCACACCGGGCGGCCGTTCTACTACTTCGCCTATGGCGCGGCCTGCAGCGAGGTGCTGATCGACACCCTGACCGGCGAGATGAAGGTCGTCCGCGCCGACATCCTGCACGACGTCGGCAAGTCGCTGAATCCGGCCATCGACCTGGGCCAGATCGAAGGCGGCTTCGTCCAGGGCATGGGCTGGCTGACGACCGAGGAGCTGGTCTACGACGCCCAGGGCCGCCTGCGCACCCACGCGCCCTCGACCTACAAGATCCCGACCTGCGGCGATCGTCCGGCGCATCTGGATGTCCGCCTGTGGAAGGCCGGCCGCAATGTCGAAGCGACGGTGCATCGCTCCAAGGCTGTGGGCGAGCCGCCGTTCATGCTGGCGATCTCGGTGCACTCGGCGATCAATCATGCGGTGGCCAGCGTCGGCGACTATCGCCTGCTTCCGGACCTGAACGCCCCGGCCACGCCCGAAGCGATCCTGATGGCCTGCGAGGATGTGCGGAGGCGAGCCCATGCGTAACTGGGCCCGCGCCGCCCTGGCGCGTCTTGACGCTCACGACGAGGCCGCCCTGGTGACCGTCCTCGCCACCGAGGGCTCGGCCCCGCGCGAGGCCGGAACCAAGATGGTCGTCTGGCGCGACGGCCAGGCCGGCACCATCGGCGGCGGCAATCTGGAATACCGGGTGGCCGACCAGGCGCGGCGGATGCTCGACGGAAGCCAGGCCCACTTTGCGATCCAGGACTATCCGCTGGGCCCGCTGCTGGCCCAGTGCTGCGGAGGCCGGGTGCGGCTGTTTCTCGAGCGCCTGAACGACAACAGCCGCGACTGGCTGACCGAGGCCGCCCGCCGCATGGACGCGGCCCAGCCGTTCGAGGTCCGCACGCGTTTTGATCCCGGCGCCCTGGGCAAGACCATCGCGCCGATCCTGGCCACCCAGGCCGAGACGCCCGCCGTGACCCTGGCCGGCGCGCCGGCCAGCGCGCGCGGGGCGCGGCCGGAGCTGGGCGACGAACTGGTCGAGCGCGCCGACGCGCCGCGCCCGCCGCTGCTGCTGTTCGGCGCCGGCCATGTCGGCCAGGCGATCGCTCGCGCGTTCGAGCCCTTGCCGTTCCGCCTCCACTGGTACGACAGCCGCCCCGAGACCGCCGAGATTCCGGGCGTCACCGTGCTGGAGCCGGCCGAGATGGCGGCCAAGGCCATGGGCGCGACGCCCGACGCCTACGGTCTTGTCCTCACCCACGACCACGCCCTGGACTACGCCCTGGTCTCGGCGGGGCTGGCGGGGGGCGGTTTCGGCTATTTCGGCGTGATCGGCTCGAAGACCAAGCGCGCCCGGTTCATGAGCCGGTTACGCGATGATGGTTTCTCGGAGTCCGTGTTGACCCGCCTGACCTGTCCGATCGGCCTGCCCGGCCTGAAGAGCAAGGCGCCGGAGGTGATCGCGGTCTCGGTGGCCGCCGATCTCCTGATGCGCCAGGAAGCCGCGCGCGTGCGCAACGACGAGAGTTCCCAGACGTGAAAGCCTATCGTGGGTCGATCCTGCACCTGCTGGACGACCCGACCCAGACCTCGCGCGCGGAGGCGGTCGCCTTCCACGAAGACGGCCTGCTGCTGGTCGAGAACGGCCGCGTGGCCGCCTGCGGCGCCTATGCCGACCTCGCGCCGCGCCTGGGCGAGACGCCGGTCGAGGACCTGACCGGCTGCCTGATCACGCCCGGCTTCGTCGACA
>JAYRLX010000427.1:0-3214 GCA_041905125.1 Caulobacter sp.
CCTGCATGGTGCTGTCGCCGCGCTAATTAACACCGACCTCCCCGGCGAATGCCGGGGCCCAGATCGAACAAAAAGAGCGCCGTGCGGCTTCGCGCGGCGCTCTTCGCATTTACGGCTGACGCCCAGGATGAATCTGGGTCCCGGCATTCGCCGGGGAGGTCGGGATGGGGTCAGGCTTCCGCCATCACCCGCCCGATCAATCGGGCCAGGCGTTGGACGCCCTCTTCGATCTGATCGTCGGTCGGCAGGGAATAGCTGAGGCGGATCGCGTTCGCCCTCGGAACCTCGGCGAAGAACGGCGCGCCCGGGACGAAGGCCACACGCTCTTCGGCGATCGCCCGCGCCAGCAACGCGGCGCCGTCGATTCCCTCGGGCAGGTCGATCCAGACGAACATGCCGCCTTCCGGATGCGACCAGGTCACGCCCTTGGGCATGGTCTTGTCCAGCGCCGCCAGCATCACCCGCGCCTTGTGGCCATAGGCGCCGCGCAGGCGGTGCAGGTGCTGGTCGTAGCCTTCCGACACGGCGCGATGGGCGACCATCTGGTTGATGGTCGAGACGTGCAGGTCGGCGCCCTGCTTGAGCAGAACAAGCTTCTCGATCACCGCCTTCGGCCCGCAGACCCAGCCGATGCGCAGCGCCGGCGACAGGGTCTTGGACAGGGTGCCAAGGAACATGGTCCGGGCGTTGTCGATGCCGCCCGAGCGGGCGATGTCCAGCGACAGCAGGGTCGGAGTCGACTCGCCGACGAAGCGCAGCTCGCGATAGGCCGCGTCCTCGACCAGGCTCCAGTCCAGGCGGTCAGCGAGCGCCAGCAGCGCTTCGCGCTCGGCCAGGGTCAGGCTGACGCCCGTCGGATTGGCGAAGTCGGGGACGAAATAGCCCAGCGCGCCCTTGGGCAGATCGACGTCCGCCGGCGCGGCCAGCGCGCCCTCGGGAAGGTCGCGATAGGCCGGCTCGTAGCCGTTGAACGCCTGCAAGGCGCCCAGATAGGTCGGCCGAGCCACCACCACGGCGTCGCCGGGGCCGACGAACAGCTTGCCGATCAGATCCAGCGCCTGCTGCGAGCCGGCGGTCAGCATGATGTTGTGCGGCTCGCAGGGCATGCCGTCGCGCGTCATCCGCTCGGCGATCCACTGGCGCAGCGGCAAATAGCCCTCGCTGACCGAATATTGCAGCGCTTGGGCCGCCTGGGCCGGATCGCTCAGAACCGCGCGATAAGCTTTCTGGATCTCCTCGGCCGGGAACAGGCCCGGGTCGGGAATGCCGCCGGCGAAGGACAGGATGTCGGGCTGGTCGAGCAGCTTGAGAAGTTCGCGGATCTCGCTGGCGCGGACGCGGGACATGCGCTCGCTGAAGCGCGAGGCCCAATCTTGGGTTTGGATGGTCATGGGTGATCAGAAGTCCGGACTGGAAGACACTTTCAAGAGACGCGCGACGGCGGCTCGCCTGAACAGAGGGTTCAGGGCGTCATACCGAGCAGGTCGGACCCGAGGAACGGCGTCGCCAGAAGCGTTCGCGGTAGATCATACCTTTGTCCTAGCTCAGCCGCGCCGCTTGATCAAACGATCCCGCGCGGCGTTCAGCTGGGCGGCCAGGCCTTCGGTGCCGCCGGCGTCGGGATGGGCCATGCGGATGAGGCGGGCATAGGCGGCCTTGACCTCCTCCAGCGTCGCCTCGGGCGTCACGCCTAGGATCGCGCGGGCCTCGGACAGGCTCAGCTCTTCACGCGGCGGGTGAACGATCTTGTGGCGGATGACCGGACGCCGGCGCGCCTCGGTGACGGTCCAGAGGCCGAGGACGCCCAGTACGATCCCGGTGCCCCACGACCCGCGGATCGTGGCGTAGCCGGCGAAGGCGAAGGCGACGATCGCCGCCACGCCCGCCCCCACCCGCCAACCGTCGCCCTTAAAGAGGGCCCGGCGCGGCATGAGCAGGAAGGCCAGGATGGCCACGCCCAGCAGCAGATAGATCATCGCGACTCCAGACACGAAAACGGGCGGCGAGGTCTCCCCGGCCGCCCGCTCGTGGAAACATGTAGCTCTTGGACTACTGCGCCGCCAGCAGCGTCTCGCCGGAATAGGCCGACAGGCCCAGGCTGTGCATCAGGGCGCGAAGCTCCTGGCGCGCGGCCAGATGCTGCAGCGACACTGGCACGGGGCGCACCTGCGGCGACAGGTCGGCGATGGTCAGGCCGAACGGGAACAGCTCGCGATAGATGACGCGGTCGCGCAGGCCGGGGCCGATGCGGAAGCCGACCCGCTTGGCCAGCGCCGTCAGACGGTCCTCGAGACGTTTGCGGTTCCGCGCTTCCGTCGTCGCCAAACGATTGCGCAGCACGACCCAATCAAGCGCCTGGCGTTGGCCGGAAAGAGCCCTCTGCTTGCGGGCTTCCCAGACGGTCAGCGAGTACAGGCTGGGCTTGGTCAGCTCCATGCTCACCGGATCGACGTGGCCCAGCATGTCGAAGTCGACGAAGCTGTCGTTCATCGGCGTGACGATCAGGTCGGCGCGGCCGTGGGCCAGGCGCGAAACGGCGGTGTCGCCGCCGGGGGTGTCGATCAGCACGAAGTCGCACTCGGCCAGCCCCTTGGCGAAGGCCGCCTCGAAGCCAGCGATCTGCTCCTCTTCCGATTTCTCGGCCAGGGCGATGTCGTTGTCCGACAGGCGCAGCGACAGCGGCTCCGGCAGCTCCAGCTTCTTGCTTTCCAGCCAGGTGCGGCGGTTCTCGAAGAACCGCGCCGAGGTGCTCTGGCGCAGGTCCAGGTCGATGACCGCGACCTTGGCGCCGCCGTAGAGCAGCGCGGTGACGAGGTGAACGGCGATGGTCGACTTGCCCGCCCCGCCCTTCTCGTTGCCGACGACGATGACCCGCGTTTCGGCCATGAGTTCGATCCTTGATGCGTCGCGACTCGCGCGACCTTGGACTGAAGGTTAACACGATGTTACCGCAGCCCCATGGGGTCAACGGCCTCCATCCACAGACCTAATTGTCGCAGCGCGCGCAGAAGGCGGTTTCCCACGCGTCGCAGTGGACCTTCGGTCGCGCGGAGGCCATAAGCCCTCGAGCGCGCTCGGGCGGCCAAGCCGTCCGAGCGCGCTCTAAGTCTATGAATTCGAGCCTGTTTATCTGGCTTAGATGGTTCCATCTAAACCAGACAGGCTCGCCTGTTCGCGTGGAGGCTTCCATGACCCAACCGACCATCGTCCGCAC
>JAYRLX010000027.1:0-18059 GCA_041905125.1 Caulobacter sp.
GGATCTCGCAGTACGGTCGCACCCGTTCGGCCGCGATCGCGCGCACCGAGTATGAGACCACCGCTCAGGAATACGGCGTCGAGCTGAATATCCCGCTGCTGGGCGGCGACTTCAGTCTGCCGTTCGCCGAGCGTCTGGACATCAACCCGGCGGTCCGCTGGTCGAAGCAAACCGGCAGTGCGCCGAGCTTCGTCAACGCCCTCGGCAAGACGATCAACCCGGACTACGACGGCGACACCGCCAAGATCTGGTCGCTGGCCGGCACCTTCCAGCCGATCAAGGACATCTCGTTCCGCGGCAACATCACCCGCTCGATCCGCCAGCCGGACGGCGTGGAACTGTTCCTCGGCGGGCAACCGGCGTTCACGACGCCGGCAGATCCCTGCTCGACGGCCAACATCGGCGGCGGGTCGAACCCGGCCAACCGCAAGGCCAACTGTATCGCCGCCGTGAAGGCCGCCGGTTACGCCGCCACGGACGCCGACGCCCTGAACTTCCTCAACAGCTACAGCCCGCCTTCGCTGTCGCTGCTGGGCGCCCGCTTCGGCAACATGGGCCTTAAGCCTGAAAAGGGTGAAAGCTGGACCGCTGGCGTCGTGCTCGCGCCGCGCTTCGTCCCGGGCCTGCGCATGTCGATCGACTACGCCGACGTCAAGCTAAAGGACCAACTGAGCCGCGTGTCGCTGGATCAGCTGTCGGCCTACTGCTACGACTCGGCCGTCTATCCGAACAACCAGGCCCAGTTCGGCACCAACACCTGCGACGCCTTCGCGCGTTACACGTCGGGCACCGAACCGACGTCGAACCTGAAGTTCGCGATGAAGGATGGCTGGAGCTCCAGCTATCTGAACCTGGGTCAGAGCACCATTCGCTCGGTCAACGCCGTGGTCAGCTACCGCTTCAACCTGGCGGAACTGGTCCGTCAGGATGGCGACCTGGGCCGGATCTCGATCAACAGCAACGTGTTCCGCACCCTGGAGTCGAACTTCAGCCCCACGGGCCTGGCGGCCGACACCCAGTACTATCTGGGCTCGTTCAACCCGAGCAACAACACGGGCGCTTCGGTGCCGCGTTGGCAGTCGAACACGACGATCGCCTACAGCCTGAAGAAGTTCACCACCAGCGTGAACATCGGCACGGTCAGCGACACGATCCGCTTCAGCGGTTCGTCACCGGCCACGATCGAGAACAACGCCTACCTGACCCACAAGGGTTACGCGGTCTACAACCTGTACTTCGGCTACGACCTGACCGAGAAGCTGCAGCTGCGCTTCAACGTGAACAACGTCGCCGACAAGCGGTTTGAAGACCAACGCGACGGCACGATCTACAGCACGGCCGGCCGCACCTGGCAGTTCGCGATCAACGCCAAGTTCTAAGCAGACGCTCGGACCAGGCTCTTTCGGGAGCTTGGTCCGAAGATCTGGACACCAGACAAAAAAGAGGCTCCCGTCGCGAGGCGGGAGCCTTTTTCATGGACGGAAACGGCGGAGCGCCGCGCCCATCAATTTCGGCGGAGCCCTAGGCGGTCTGCGCGACCAGGCCTTCCAGCACGCGGCGCAGGTCGGCCTCGCGGAAGGGTTTCTGCAGCACGGCCGAGCCCTTGTGGTCCTCGCTGATGCCAGCCTCGCCATAGCCGCTGGCGAAGGCGAAGGGCACGCCGCGGCTGCGCAGGGCGTCGGCGACCG
Organism: Caulobacter sp.; assembly: GCA_041905125.1. GTDB lineage: Bacteria > Pseudomonadota > Alphaproteobacteria > Caulobacterales > Caulobacteraceae > Caulobacter. Next base: position 1,689 of record JAYRLX010000027.1, read on the forward strand.
GGAAGATCGGACGGCCGCCCAGGTTCACGTCCAGCAGGGCCGCGTCGATGTCCGCCGAACCGGCCAGCTTCAAGGCTTCCTCGATCTCGGCGGCGGGGCCGACGACCGTGCAGCCAAGGTCGGTCAGCATGTCCTCGACCAGCATGGAAACGAGCGCTTCGTCTTCGACGACCAGCACCTTCAGGGACGAGAGTGTCTTCATAGATCAGGGCTCCAGCGCGCGCAGGGGCAGCGCCATGTGGCAGACGAGTCCAGAGGCATCATAAGTCAGCTCGACCCCCCCGGATAGCTCTGCCGCAAGGCCGCGTTCAAGAAGCCGCGCGCCAAAGCCGCGGCGGGTGGGGGTCTTGACGGTCGGGCCGCCACGCTCGGCCCAAGTCAGACGCAAGAGATTGGGCTCCAGACGCCAGGAGACGAACACACGGCCGTTCGGGACCGACCAGGCGCCGTACTTGACGGCGTTGGTCGCCAGCTCGTGAATCCCCATGCCCAGCGCCACCGCCGCCTTCGGATTGAGGCGCAGGTCCGACGCGTAGTCGAAGGTCACGCGATCCTCCCCGGCCATCGCGTGCAGTTCGCTATCGACCACTTCGCGCAGGCTGGCGCCTTCCCAGCTCTCGCGGGTCAGCAAATCGTGGGTGTGGGACAGGGCGATCAGCCGGGCTTCGAAGGCCTCGCGGAAGAATTCGGGCGAGGCGTTGGAGCGCAAGGTCTGGGCGGCGATCGACTGCACCGTGGCCAGGCTGTTCTTGACCCGGTGGTTCAGCTCGTTGACCAGCAGCTTCTGGCGTTCCTCGGCGCGCTTGCGCTCGGTGATGTCCAGCGAGACCCCGGCCAGGCGCCGCACGCCGCCGTCGTCGGCGGTCTGGGCCGCGCGGCCCCGGGCGTGCAGCCAGCGCAGCTCGCCATCGGCGGGCAGGATCACGCGATATTCGACGTCATAGTCCGCGCCGTCGCGGATCGCGCTCTCGATCGCCGCCATGATGCGGGGGCGGTCTTCGGGGTGGATCGTGGCGATCAGGTCCGCGAAGGTGAAGGACTGGTCCGGCCGTCGGCCGTAATTGGCCTTGCACAGGTCCGAAGCCTCATAGGCCCGGGTGGCCACGTCCAGGTCCCACGAGCCCATGCGCCCGGAGTCCAGCGCGAACTTCAGCCGCTCCTCGGCGCGACGCCGCTGGTCCAGCTCATCCAGGGCGGCGGCGTTGATCCGGATCGACTCGATCGTGACCGCCACCTGGGCGCCGAGGCCGACCAGCAGAGCCTCGTCGCGGGCCGTGAAGCGCCCGGGCTCGGGGTGGCCGAAGAAGAGGCCGCCCAGCACCGCGCCTTGGGGCGTGGTCACCGGGATCGCCAGATAGCTGCGCACCGGCAGGTGGCCAGGCGGCATGCCGCGCCGGGGCGCGTTGCGGCCATAGCGCGGATCCTGGGTGATGTCGTCGGACCGCACCACGCCCACGCCGTTGAAGGTGGGCGCGAAGACCTCGGTCTTGCGCGGCATCGGGAAGTTCGCGAACGCCTCGGACGGCGCGCCGGACAGGCGATAGAGGGTGTAGGACTCTCCGTCCGCGCCCACGACATTGTAGAAGAACGCGCCATAGGCCGCGCCGATGATCTCTCGCGCGCCGTCGATCACCGCCTGGACGCAAGAGTCGACGTCGCTGCTGGAAGCCACCGCCTGGGTGACGCGCGCCAGGGTCTCGGACTTGCGGACTTCATCGGCCAGCGCGGCGCGCGCTTCGGCCAACTGCGCGCGCAGATCCGCCTCGGACCCGCCGCGAATGTCGGTCTTAGCCGCCGTGACCAATATGCCCCTCCCGTCTGGCCGCCCCTGACCAGCAATGGCGGAAAACGCGTGGACGGGGATTCGGTTCCGCCGCCCTCAAATGATGGTCACAGACCGTCGTTCTCATTCAAGGGCGGGCTAATGCGTAAGGCGGTGATCTGGTTGCGTTGGCGACGCAGAACCTGGAAGCGATGGCCGTGGAATATGAAGGTCTGGCCGGGCTCGGGGATCATTTGAGCTTCGTGGATCACGAGGCCCGCGATCGTCACCGCCTCGCCCTCGGGCAATCGCCAGTCCATGGCCCGGTTCAGGTCTCGGACAGGCACATGGCCGTCGACATTGACCGAGCCGTCCTGCTGCTTGCGCACGCCGTCGAGCGTGGTGTCGTGCTCGTCGTCGATCTCGCCGACGATCTCCTCGAGGATGTCCTCCAGCGTCACCAGGCCCTGCAACGCGCCGTACTCGTCGACGACCAGGGCGAAGTGGCTCTTGCGCTTGAGGAAGGCGTTCAGCTGGTCCTTGAGGTTGGTGGTGTCCGGGATGAACCACGGCTCGCGGAGGATGGCGGCGATGTCGAGGCCCTCGACGCCGGTCGGTGACTCCGCCAGCGCCTTCAGGAGATCGCGGGCGTGCAGCACCCCCACGATGTTGTCGGGCTCGTCGCGATAGAGCGGGATGCGGGTGTGCTGGGCTTCCAGCACCTCCTCGACCAGCTCGCGCGCGGGCAGGGCGGCGTCCAGCAGGACCATCGACTTGCGGTGGACCATGATCTCCGAGACGTCCATGTCCGAGAGGTCCAGCACCCCGCCCAGCATGCGCCGGTCGTCGGTCTCCACCAGGCCTTCGGAATGGTGGTAGTCGACCGCGCCGCGGATCTCCTCGTGGGCGGCCAGGACGTCGACGGCCATGTCCAGCTTGACGCCGAAGATCCGCAGGGCGCGGCGGACGATCCACTGGATGACATAGATCACCGGACCAAACAGGCGAACGATCAGCAAGGTCGGTCCCGACAGGGTTCGCGCCACGTCGTCCGAGCGGATGATGGCCACCGTCTTGGGCAGCACCTCGGCGAAGATCAGCACCAGCGCGGTCATGGCGGCGGTGGCGACCGCCACGCCCCACGGACCGGGGATCAGCCGCGTCAGCACCTGGGTCGCCAGGGCCGAGGCCAGGATGTTGATCAGGTTGTTGCCCAGCAGGACGGCCCCGATCATCGTCTCCTGGTCGGACAGCAGCTTGTTGACCCGCCGCGCCGGCGCGTCGCCCTCCCGCTCCAGTTGGTGCATCCGCGCGCGACTGGCGCCCGTCATCGAGGTCTCGGCCGCCGAGAACAGCGCCGAGAGGGTCAGGAGGGCGATGACGATGGGCGCGAGGCCGAGCAGGGCGGTGAGCATGGGAGTGTTCTAGGCCAAGCCGACCGGGTCGGGGAGAGGCCCTAACCCCCCGGATGCAGCCCCGGCGCTTCCTGGCCGGTGCGGGCGACGTATTCGGTGTAGCCGCCGCCGTACTGGTGGATGCCCTCGGGCGTCAGCTCCAGCACGCGGTTCGACAGGGCCGCCAGGAAGTGGCGGTCGTGCGAGACGAACAGCATGGTGCCCTCGAAGTCGGCCAGGGAGGACACCAGCATCTCCTTGGTCGCCATGTCCAGGTGGTTGGTCGGCTCGTCGAGCACGAGGAGATTGGGCGGATCGAACAGCATCTTGGCCATGACCAGCCGCGCCTTCTCGCCGCCCGAAAGCACGCGGCAGGGCTTTTCGACGTCGTCGCCGGAGAAGCCGAAGCAGCCGGCCAGGGTGCGCAGGGCGCCTTGGCCCGCCTGCGGGAACGAGCGCTCCAGCGACTCGAAGATCGTCTCCTCGCCGTCCAGCAGGTCCATCGAGTGCTGGGCGAAGTAGCCCATCTTCACGCTGGCGCCGATGTTGACGACGCCCTGGTCGGGCTTGGTGTCGCCGGCCACCAGCTTCAGCAGGGTCGACTTGCCCGCGCCGTTGGCGCCCAGCACCGCCCAGCGTTCCTTGCGACGAACGAGAAAGTCGAGGTCCTGGTAGATCGGCCGCTCGCCGTAGCCCTTGTGGACGCCGCGCAGGCTGATCACGTCCTCGCCCGAGCGCGGTGGGCTCTGGAACTCGAACTGCACGGTCTGGCGGCGACGCGGGGCCTCGACGCGCTCGATCTTGTCCAGCTTCTTGACCCGGCTCTGCACCTGGGCGGCGTGCGAGGCGCGCGCCTTGAACTTCTCGATGAACTTGATCTCCTTGGCCAGCATCGCCTGCTGGCGCTCGTACTGCGCCTGGCGCTGGGCCTCGCTGAGCGCCCGCTGCTGGTCGTAGAAATCAAGGTCGCCGGAATAGGTGATCAGCTGGCCGCCATCGATCTCGACCACCTTGCCGATAATCCGGTTCATGAAGGCGCGGTCGTGCGAGGTCATCAGCAGCGCGCCGTCGTAGTTCTTCAGGAACGCTTCCAGCCAGATCAGGCTTTCCAGGTCCAGGTGGTTGCTGGGCTCGTCCAGCAGCATGGCGTCGGGGCGCATCAGGAGGATGCGGGCCAGGGCCACGCGCATCTTCCAGCCGCCCGACAGCAGGCCGACGTCGCCGTCCATGCGCTCCTGGCTGAAGCTCAGGCCCGCCAGCACCTCGCGAGCGCGGGCCTCCAGGGCGTAGCCGTCCAGCTCCTGGAAGCGCTCCAGCACCTCGCCGTAGCGCTCCATGACGGCGTCCAGCTGGTCGGCCTGGTCCGGATCGACCATGGCCGCCTCCAGCGCAGCCATCTCGGCGGCGAGCGCGCTGACCGGGCCGACGCCGTCCATCACGGCGGCCACGGCGCTCTGGCCCGACATCTCGCCGACGTCCTGGCTGAAATAGCCGATGCGCACGCCCGGATCGATCGAGACGATGCCGTCGTCGGGCTGCTCCTGCCCCGTGATCATGCGGAACAGGGTCGTCTTGCCGGCGCCGTTCGGCCCGACCAGCCCGACCTTCTCCCCCTTCTGGATGCCCATCGAAGCTTCGATGAACAGGATCTGGTGGCCGTTCTGCTTGGAAATGTTGTCGAGGCGGATCATGGGCGGGCTGCTAACCCGGAGCGGCCGAGAAAGCCAGCGCTCAAAATCCCTCTCTCATGGAGAGAGGGAGGGGCCCGTCCCGGCGAAGGCCGGGATGGGAGGGTGAGTGGGTAGGGTCTATCGGGTGTGAGCGCCGGAACGGAAGGCGGACGTGCTTGAGGTCAGCTATGGGGGGAGCGGACGCTTGTTACGTGCGGGCGGCAGAAGCCTGGATCCGCTGGACGATCGTTGCGGCGGATTCCGATAGCAAGCCAGTGCGAAATGGAATGGACGGAGCGCCAGCGCGATCAAATAAGACTTGGTCGACAATGACCGCTGGAAGCGTAAAGCCACTCAACTTCTCGGCAGGTCTGATCTGACGCACGATTGCCGTGGCCGTTACGCCCGTTACAGGAATACGCTTTCTGCCTAATGGGAAATTCAGAACCAATTCGTCACCCGTTCGCAGGATCGCAACTCCGCGCGTCCACACGAAGCTGAGTGGCAGCACCACGGAGGTGACCAAGCCGACGACCGCGCCAATGATCCCAAACGGATACAATCGGCTATGGCTGCCCGTCGGCGGCGCCCAATGACGTCCAGCAGCATCTAGGAGTAGCCAAGCGCAGATCGCGCCGACACCGATGGCCCAACCTGCTACCTTCGACACCGAGTAGGTGGCGATGATTTCCCGTTGCGGCAGTTGATTTCTCATCCTTCGAATAGGCGTAGCCGTCGGTCACCGGTCAAGCCGCATGCGGTGAACGTCCGCAAGGGGGCGTAAGCCGCCCTTCGCTTCTTCTAGCCGGCGCCGAAACCACTCACCCTCCCAAGCTTCGCTTGGGCCCCTCCCTCTCTCGAAGAGAGAGTGGTTTAGACCGCCCCCTCGCTCACCAGGAACGCCCGCAGCGCCGTGCGGTCCACGTCCTTCGCCACGAAGGCGTCGCCGATGCCGCGCGCGAGAACGAAGGTCAGCTTGCCGCCTTCGGCCTTTTTGTCCTGGCCGCAGTGGGCGATCAGGGCGTCGGCCGAGAAGGGCTCCGAGCGCACGTCGGCCAAGGTCGTCGGCAGGCCCGCGGCCTTGATGGCGGCCTCGGCGCGGGCGGCGTCCTGGCCCGAGCACAGGCCCTGGCTCGCCGAAAAGCGGAAGGCTTGCGCCATGCCGACGCCGACGGCCTCGCCGTGCTTGAGCGCGTCGCCAAAGCCCATCTCGGCCTCGATCGCGTGGCCGAAGGTGTGGCCGAGGTTCAGGAGGGCGCGGCGGCCGGCTTCCTTCTCGTCCTCGGCGACGATCTCGGCCTTCATCTCGACCGAGCGACCGACGGCGCGGACCAGGGCGTCGACGTCGCGGTCCAGCACCTTGGCGACATTCGTCTCCAGCCACTCGAAGAAGGCGAAGTCGCCCAGCAGGCCGTACTTGATGATCTCGGCATAGCCGCAGGCCAGCTCGCGGGCGGGCAGGGTGGCCAGCACGTCGAGGTCGGCGAGCACCAGGCGCGGCTGGTGGAAGGCGCCGATCAAGTTCTTGCCGCGCGGCGTGTCGATGGCGGTCTTGCCGCCGACCGAGCTGTCGACCTGGGCCAACAGCGTGGTCGGCACCTGCACGAAGTCGATGCCGCGCTTGTAGATCGCCGCCGCGAAGCCGGCGAGGTCGCCCACGACGCCGCCGCCAAACGCCACGATCTGGTCGCCGCGCTCCAGGTTCAGGGCCAGCAGGCGGTCGGAAAGATCGGCGAGACCTTCGAAGCTCTTGCTCTCTTCCCCGGGGGGGATGGCGATCACGTCGACCGCGACCCCGGCCTTCTCCAGGGCGGCGGCCAGGCGCTCGCCGTGGTGCTCGCCGACGATCGTGTCGGTGACGATGGCGACCCGCTTGCGCTTGCCCAGAACCGGCGCGATCCGTTCGCCCGCCCGGTCGATCAGGCCCGGACCGATGACGACGTCATAGGCGCGCTCGCCCAGGCCCACGGGGACGGTGCGGATCATTGCTCGGGAACTCCTGGCGTGAGGCGCTCGCGCAACGCGGTTAGGATGGCGTCGACGGCCACCCCGTGCGGCGTGTCGCCGGTCTGGACGTGCACCTGCGCCTCGGCATAGGCGGGGTTGCGGACGCCGGCCAGCTCGGTCAGCACCGCCACCGGATCCTTGCCCTTCAGCAGCGGCCGGGTGTCCTTGCGCGAGACGCGGCGAGCCAGCAGTTCGACGTCCGCCTTCAGCCAGACCGAGATGGCCTTCTCGTTGATCAGGGCCCGGGTCTCGGCGTTGACGAAGGCGCCGCCGCCGGTGGCCAGAACGTGCGGCGGCTCGTCCAGCAGCCGGGCGATCACGCGGCGCTCACCGTCGCGGAAGGCGGCCTCGCCCAGGTCGGCGAAGATTTCCGAGATCGAGCGGCCGGCGGCGGCCTCGACCTCGTTGTCGGCGTCGCGGAAGGGCAGGTTCAGGGCCGTGGCCAGGCGGCGTCCGACGCTGGACTTGCCCACGCCCATCAGCCCGACCAGGACGATGGTCTTCTGGCGCAGCGGCGCCAGGTCGTCGGATGTCGAAGCAGGCTCGGTCATGATGCGGTCGCGGGTTTACACGAGGCTGGGCCAAAGCCCAAGTTTGCGGGAACTCCGTCATGCGTCATAACCGCTCCATGATCTCGCCCTCGCGTTCGCCGCGCCTGCTGATGCTCACCAGCGCGCTTGTCCTGTGCCTTTCTGGAGCCGCGCGCGCCCAGGAAGAGGTCAAGGTCAAGACGCTGGCCGCGCCTGACTACTTCTCCGGCGCCGTGGCCGACACCGGCCTGCCGGGCGATCTCTGGAAGGAGACCGCCCCGGGGATCATGCGCGACGTGCTGCCCAAGCTGGCGGGACCCAAGCCGCTGTCGCCGGCCTTCGCCAACCTGGCGCGGCGGGCGCTGTCGACCGGCGCCAACGGCCCGGCCGGCGTCGGCGACGACGTCGAGATGGGCGCGGCGCGGGGTCTGGCTTTGATCGCCCTGGGCGAGGCCAAGGGCGCGGACGCCCTCCTGGATCGCGCCACGGGCGGTCCGGGCAGCTCCGCCCTGTCGATGGCCCAGGCCGAGGCGGCCCTGATCACCGGCAATGACGACAAGGCCTGCCAGGTCGAACAGGCCCTGACCGTCGATCGCGGCGCCGCCTACTGGCTGCGGCTGCGGGCCTTCTGCCAGCTGAAGGCCGGCCAGACCGACGCCGCCCAGCTGACCTTCCAACTGGCCCAACAGCAGACCAAGGACCTCGACTACGCCCGGCTGATGGGCGCGGCGCTGGCGGGGACGCCGCCCGGCGCGGCCAGCCTGAAGAACGGGGTCAACTACGCCCTGTCCCGCCGCCTGAATCTGGACGTCCAGTCCGCAGCCGCCACCGCCTCGCCCGCCTTGAAGGCCGTCATCGCGCCGCCGCCGGCCGCGAGCGTCGGGCAGGACCTCACCGCCGCCGAAGCCTCTGATCTCGCCTTCCTGCGCCAGGCCAAGACCGTGCCGACCTTCGTCGAGGCCGCCCGCGCCTCGGCCCCGTCGATCGCGGCCCTGGCCAAGGCCGGCGGGCCGCTGCAGGACCCGGTGTTGCTGGCCCGCGCCGCCGTGGCGGCCGGCGATGTCGAGAGCGCCCAGGCGATCCGCGGTCGCCTGACCCAGGACGTGATCCCGGGCGCCACCGCCACGGATCTGGCCATCCTCGACGCCCTGATCGCCGCCGGCTCGGGCAAGGTCGACAACCAGGTGCTCGGCAACCTCGTCAGCCGCGGCGCCACCGGTAAGCCGGCCCAAGCGGCGGCCACGTTGCTGTCCAGCCTGGGCGGGACCATGGACGCCGACACGCGAACCCAGTTCGCGACCTTCGACCTCGGCCGCCCCGCCGCCTCGGCCGCGCGGGTCCAGGTGCTGGAGGACGCCGCCAGCGCCAAGCGCAAGGGCGAGGCGGTGCTGCTGGCTCTGTCGCTGGCGCTGGATGCTGGCGTGGCAGGCCCCGCGCCCGTCGACCGCGCCCGCATCGCCCACGCCCTGAATCGCGCCGGCCTGTCGGTCGACGCCCGGGCGGTGGTGGTCGAAGGCCTGCTCGGCCTCGCCTACGCCAAATGAGCGCCACCGCGTCCGGCTGGGTCGACGCGTTCCTGGAGATGATGGCGGTCGAGCGCGCCGCGGCCCGCAACACCCTGACCGCCTATGGCAAGGACCTGGAGGACGCGCGCGGCTTCCTGGGGCGGACGAAGCGCGACCTCGACGACGCCGACGCCGAGGCCATCGAGGCCTATTTCCAGGATCTCGGCGCGCGCGGCCTGTCGCCCGCCACCGCCGCCCGCCGCCGCTCGGCCGTGCGGCAGTTCTACCGCTTCGCCCTGGGCGAGGGCTGGCGGACCGACGATCCCTCCCGCCGCGTCGCCGCGCCCAAGGCCGGCCGGCCCCTGCCCAAGGTGCTGGAGCGCGACGAGATCGAGCGCCTGCTAGCGGCCGCCTCGGAGAAGGACAGCGCCCAGGGCCTGCGGCTGGCCTGCATCATCGAGCTGATCTACGCCTCGGGGCTGCGGATCTCCGAGCTGCTGGCCCTGCCGCTGTCGGCTCTGGCGCGCGATCCGGCCTATCTGATCGTCAAGGGCAAGGGCGTCAAGGAACGGCTGGCGCCGCTGAACGACGCGGCCCGCGCGGCGGTGAAGGCCTATCTCGCGGGGCGTCCCGCCTTCCTGCCCAAGGGCGCCAAGGACAGCCCCTGGCTCTTCCCCTCGCGCGGCGGCTCGGGACGGCTGACGGCGCGGCGGGTGGGGCAACTGCTGGATGACGCGGCCATCGCCGCCGGCATCGACCGCGAGAAGGTCAGCCCCCACGTCCTGCGCCACGCCTTCGCCACCCACCTGCTGGAAGGCGGCGCGGACCTGCGGGTGATCCAGACCCTGCTGGGCCACGCCGACATCGCCACGACCCAGATCTACACCCACGTCGCCGGCGAGCACCTGGCGCACGTGGTGCAGACCAAGCACCCGCTGGGGCGGAAGAAGACGCCGCATTGACGCGAAGGCATGGCGCCGCTTAGGAAAGCCCCCACGAAATCTACGGGTTTGCCGTCTTCGGCCGCCCCTCTCGAAAGGCCCGCCATGTCGGACGAAACCCGCGACTCCAACGGCAACATCCTGGCCGACGGCGACACCGTCACCCTGATCAAGGACCTGAAGGTCAAGGGCTCGGGCGGCGTGACCCTCAAGCGCGGCACGGTGGTCCGCAAGATCCGCCTGACCGGCGATCCCGAAGAGATCGAGGCCAATGTCGACAAGGTCCGGGGCCTGGTGCTGCGGACGGAGTTCGTGAAGAAGGCTTGAGAACCGTAAAATCCTCCCCCGCTAGGGGGAGGATTTCGAACAAGCGCTACGCCGCCTCGTACGCCGCCCTCAGCGCGGCGATGTCGATCTTCTTCATGCCCATCATCGCCTGAAAGGCCCGACCGGCGGCGGCGCGATCAGGGCTCGTGGTCATTTCGATCAGCTGGCGCGGGGTGACCTGCCAGGACAGGCCGAAGCGGTCCTTCAGCCAGCCGCATTGCGACTCCGTTCCGCCGTCGGCGGTGAGCGCGTTCCAGTAGTGGTCGACCTCGTCCTGCCCGTCGCAGTCGATGACGAACGAGAACGCCTCGTCGAGCTTGAACATGGGGCCGGCGTTCAGGGCGATGATCCTCTGGCCGTCCAGCTCGAAGGTCACGGTCATCACCTTGCCGGGCTTGCCGCCGCCGGGCGCCTCTCCGGGATAGTAGGAGACGTCGTTGATCCGCGAGTTCGGGAACACCGACACGTAGAGATTGGCGGCTTCTTCGGCCTGGGTGTCGAACCACAGGAACGGGGTGATCTTCGGCATGGCGTCCTCCATCGTCATGACCCAAGGACGGTCGGATGACCCCCGTTCCGACAGGGCTCGGAAATTCCAGCGCGCGCCGATTGACTGTCGCGACGGGAAGATTGCCTGATCCTCCAGATCGAGCGGAACGGTCCTGCGCCGCGCGGGTCCAGACCCTATCTGCGGAGCGCCGGCGACAGCCGCCAGACGAAGGAGCATCCCATGAAGACGCGCAAACTCGGCGACGGCCTCGAGGTCTCGGCCATCGGTCTTGGCTGCATGGGCATGGGCCAGGTCTACGGCACGGCGCTCGAAGCGGCCGACGCCCACAAGCTGCTGGCCCGCGCGGTCGAGCTGGGCGTGACCTTCTTCGACACGGCCGAGGTGTATGGCCCCTACACCAACGAGGTGCTGGTCGGCGAAGGCCTGAAGCCCTTCCGCGACCAGGTGGTGATCGCCACCAAGTTCGGCTTCGACATCGCGCCGGAAGGAACGGGCGAGGGCTTCTCGCGCATGCGCGGGACCAACAGCCGCCCGGAGCACATCCGCGCCGTGGCCGAGGCCTCGCTGAAGCGCCTGGGCGTCGAGGTAATCGACCTCTTCTACCAGCACCGCGTCGATCCGAACGTGCCGATCGAGGACGTGGCCGGGACGGTCAAGGACCTGATCGCCGAGGGCAAGGTCAAGCACTTCGGTCTCTCGGAAGCCGGCGCGGCGACCATTCGCAAGGCCCACGCCGTCCAGCCGGTCGCCGCCCTGCAGAGCGAATACTCGCTGTGGTTCCGAGAGCTGGAGGCCGAGATCCTGCCGACCCTGCGTGAGCTGGGCATCGGTCTCGTGCCGTACAGCCCGCTGGGCCGCGGGTTCCTGACCGGCGCGATGAAGGCCGAGATCGGCGAGAACGACTTCCGCCGAAACCTGCCGCGCTTCCAGGGCGAGGCCCTGGCCAAGAACCTGTCGCTGGTCGAGGCCTTGACCCAGATCGCCGCTGAAAAAGGCGCGACGCCGGCCCAGCTGGCGCTCGCCTGGATCCTGCATCAGGGCGAGCACATCGCCCCGATCCCCGGAACCACCAAGGCCGCCCGGCTGGAGGAGAATCTCGGCGCCGTGGATCTGACCCTGTCCGCCGACGACCTGGCCCGCATCGCCGCAGCCGTGCCGGAAACGGCTGTCGAGGGCGAGCGCTATACGAAGGCTGGTCTGGCGATGGTGGGGCGGTAGAGGAACGCCTCTCCCGCAAGAGGAGAAGGAACACGGGCCGAGCTTGGGCATTGATGGCCCATGCTCTCGCTCATCCTCGACCTCTGCAACATCCTCGGCGGCTTCCTGCTGGCCATCGGCCTGCTGGTGCTGGCCCCACGCGTCGGTGACGATTTCGAGCGGTTCGCCGGAAGACTGGCGCCGTTCCGCTGGATCGTGGGGATCGCGGCCCTGGTCTGCGGCGGCTATTTCCTGATCGTCCACCTGACCAGCGGCCCGCACGTCTTCCACTTCGAGGTCGTCGGCGTCATCGTCGGCGTGCTGCTTCTGTGGGAGCGCTTGCGGCTGGGTCGCGCCTTGCCCGGCAGCGCCGCGCGCGGGCCGGGGCTGCTGCTGGCCGTGTTCGGCGTGATCGCCATGATCGTGGGGATCCAGGGCCTCTTCACGCCAGGCTAGGCGGGCTGCTGACATAATCGGGACCTCTTCGCCGCAACTTCCGGGCGGCGTCGCCAGACAAGGCGGCCTAAGGCGCGCAAGACGCCGACCGGAGGACCCATGCGCTCGACCATCCGCCACGCCGCCCTGACGGCGACGGCCCTTTTCGTACTTTCTCCGGCGGCTCGCGCCGACGTTCCGCGCCAGGGCCTCGACGAGGCCTGGTGGACCGGACCGCTGCTGGCGTCGGGGGCCTCGACCCTGCCCAAGGGCCACATCCTGTTCGAGCCCTATCTGTATGACGCCAAGCCCTACGGAACCTTCGACGGCGAAGGAAAGCGCCACAGCGCTCCGGACGCGGACAATATCGGCTCGTCCGCCTACATGCTGTACGGCGTCACCGACACGCTGACCGCCGGCTTCATTCCGCACCTGGGCTATCGCCGGGCCGGCGGGCGCTGGAGCCAGGGGCTGGGCGTCGGCGACCTGACGGCTCAGGCCCAGTACCGCCTCACCCAATACAAGCCCGGCGGCCGCGTCCCGACGATCTCGGTCATGCTGCAGGAGAACCTGCCGATCGGTCGCCATGATCGCCTGGACGATCGCCCCAACGACGGCTTCGGGAGCGGGGCCTACGCGACGACCTTGGGCCTCAATTCTCAATACTATTTCTGGACGCCGAACGGCCGGATCCTGCGCACCCGCCTGAACGTCGCCTACACGCGGTCGGACAACGCCACGGTGCGCGGCGCCAGCGTCTACGGCACGTCTCGCGGCTTTGTGGGAAAGGCCCAGCCGGGCGACAGCTTCCTGGTCAACGCGGCGTTCGAGTACAGCCTCACCCGCAACTGGGTGGCGGCGATGGATGTCGCCTGGCAGCGCGACGCCTCGACCAAGGTCACTGGCCAATTGAACAGCGCGGCGTTCGAGCGGCGCTATCCGGTCAGCAAGGCCCTGATGTTGGCCCCGGCCGTGGAGTACAACTTCAATTCCCAGGTCGGGGTGATCGTCGGCGCGCGGATCGTTCCGGCGGGGCGCAACACCACGGCCTCGGTGACGCCGGCGATCGCGGTGAACTACGTGCGCTGACCAAGCGTTACTATAGGGCAGGCGGCGCTTGATCGCCGGTTCAACCTCGCCTCAACTGGGTCCATGGCCGACAACCCGCTCCGCACGCTCGACTCGTTCGAACTGATCAAGCTCGGCAAGGCGTCGGTGACGGTCGGCGGCCTGGCGGCGGGCGTGCTGATCGTCGGCGCCGCGCTGGTCGCCGCGCGGCTGACCTCGGCGGGCTTTAGGCGGCTGCGCGAGCGGGCGGCGGGCGACGCGGCCTCGCTCTACGCCGTGGAGAAGGTGGCGACCTACGGCCTGATCGTGATCGGCGTGGTCGTCGGCCTCTCGACCATGGGCCTGGACCTGACCTCGCTGACCGTGTTCGCCGGCGCCCTTGGCGTGGGGGTGGGCCTTGGTCTGCAAGGCGTCATCAAGGACTTCGCCTCGGGCGTTTCCTTGGTGTTCGAGCGGCTGGTCGCGGTCGGCGACTTCGTCGAGTTGCCCAATGGCGGACGGGGCGTGGTGCACGAGATCGGCCCGCGCGCCACCCGCATCCGCACCAACGACAGCACCGACATCATCGTGCCGAACTCGGTGCTGGTGAACGATCAGGTGATCAACTGGACCCTTCGCGGCACCAACCGGCGCATCCGGGTGCCGTTCGTCACGGCCTTCGGGGTCGACAAGGAGAAGGTCCGCGAGGCGGTGCTCAAGGCCGCCAAGTCCGCGCCGTTCACGGCCCCCGACGACGCCACGCGCCGCGCCCAGGTCTGGCTGGTCGGCTATGGCGACTACGCCCTGAAGTTCGAGCTGATCGTATGGCCGACCGTCGAGGCCGTCCGGCGGCCGGCGGCGATCTTCGCGGCCTATACCTGGCTGATCGACGACGCCTTGCGCGGGGCGGGGATAGAGATCCCCTATCCGCAAAGGGACGTGCGTCTGCGCGGGCTGTTCGGCGAGGAGGGCGAGGACGCCCTGACCAGCCTGCGCCTCGAACCCGCCGCCCGCCGCCGCAAGGCCAAGGCGATCAGGAGCGGCTCCAGCAACGACGCCGCCGCCGACCTTGAACGCGAGGATCCGGAAGAGGCGCCGCCACCGTCCTCCCGACCTGAACGCTGATCATCTTGACGCGCCTGCTGCGCCGCCGCATGGTCTTCGCAATTGCGAAATGACCGCCCAGAGGGCGGCGCGACAACACGGGGAGTGACCGGCATGAAGACGCCGCGCGGCTTTTTCAAACCCTTGGCCATCGGCGCGCCGACGCCTTACCGCGAGCTGCCCGCCCGCGTGGAGCGGATGATCCACTTCGTGCCGCCGCATCTGGACAAGGTGCGCGCCAAGCTTCCCGAGATCGCTCCGACCGTCGACGTGATCCTGGCCAACCTCGAGGACGCGATCCCCGCCGACGCCAAGGGCGCGGCCCTGGCTGGCCTGGTGGCGATGGCGCGGGAGATCGACTTCAAGGCTCTGGGCGTCGGCTTCTGGACGCGGATCAACTGCCTGAACTCGCCGTGGCACCTGGATGAGGTCGCCACGATCGTCGAGAAGGCGGGCGACAAGATCGACGTGATCATGGTCCCCAAGGTCGAGGGGCCGTGGGACATCTTCTACATGGACCAGCTGCTGGCCTCGCTGGAGGCCAAGCACGGCGTCACCCGGCCGATCCTGCTGCACGCGATCCTGGAGACGGCCGAGGGCGTGATGAACGTCGAGGCGATCGCCGCCGCTAGCCCGCGGATGCAGGGGATTTCACTCGGCCCAGCCGACCTCGCCGCCAGCCGGGCGATGAAGACGACGCGGGTGGGCGGTGGTCACCCTGGTTACCGCGTGATCGAGGACCCGCACGCCGATGGTTCGGCCCGCGTTTCGGTCCAGCAGGACCTCTGGCACTACACCTTCGCCAAGATGGTCGACGCCTGCGCGGCGCATGGGATCAAGCCGTTCTATGGCCCGTTCGGCGCCATCGACGACCCGGTCGCCTGCGAGCAGCAGTTCCGCAACGCCTTCCTGATGGGCTGCGCCGGCGCCTGGAGCTTGCACCCCAGCCAGATCGCGATCGCCAAGCAGGTCTTCAGCCCCGACCCCGCCGAGGTCGCCTTCGCCAAGAAGATCCTGGAGGCCATGCCCGACGGCACCGGCGTGGCGATGATCGACGGCAAGATGCAGGACGACGCCACCTGGAAACAGGCCAAGGTGATGGTCGACTGCGCCAAGCAGATCGCGGCGAAGGATGCGGAGTACGCGGCGCTTTACGGGTTCTAATCCCATACTTGCCCCCTCCGCGCCTTCGGCGCTCCTCCCCCGGAGGGGGAAGAAGGCCCGCGTTTCCTTCTGCCCCCTCTGGGGGCGGACGACCACGCGGAGCGTGGTCAGGTGGGGGCCTGCTGAGCCGCCGATTTCCCTCAGTTCCCGCCCACCGTCGTCACCACCCGCGCCCCATTCGCCAGCAACTGGTGGATCGGGCAGCGGTCGGCGATCTCGAACAGGCGCTCAAGCTGCTCGTCGGTCAGGTCGCCCTCGATGGTGATCACCCGCTCGAAGCGCTCGTGCGGGGTCTGGTCCTTGTCGAAGTGCGAGAAGACCTCGACGTGCATGCCGCTGATCGTCCAGCCCTTGCGGTTGGCGTAGAGGCGCAGGGTCATGGTGGTGCAGGCCGCCAGGCCCGCGGCGACTAGCTCATGCGGATCGGGGCCAAGGTCGAGGCCGCCCTGCGCGACGGCAATGTCGGCGACGATGGTCGAGGGGCCGGCGGTGACGAAGGTCTGCAGGCCGCCGCTGCCCGTGTCGGTGGCGGTGGCGAACGGGCGAGTGCGGAGGGCTTCGGTCATGGCTTTTCCTCAAGGAAGTCGCGAGTTGACGCTTCGTACCACTCCGCTCAAGCCCGCGCTTGGACGATCGGCCTCAAGGTGAAGTCCGGCTCGTGATCCGGCCCCAGGGTGATCGAGGCCACCGGGATCACTGGCCGATCGCTGGCGAGACCAATCTCGAAGCGGGCGAGCAGGGTCGCCAGGATGATCTGCGCCTCGGCCAGGGCGAAGC
>JAYRLX010000428.1:0-3169 GCA_041905125.1 Caulobacter sp.
GGACGGCGGCGTCCTCGTCGTCGAGGGCGATCACGCCGGAGAAGCGGCGATTGGCGGCCTCGGGCGCGATGCGGATCGGCGTCGCGAAACGGCGGTTCAGGTCGGCGACGATGTCGCCGAGCGTCTCGTTGTCGGCGATCAACTGGCCCTGCGACCAGGCGAAGGCGTCGCTGGCCTCGACCCGGCGGACCTGGGCGGTGTTCGAGCCCTGGACGTGGCGCAACTCCTGGCCGACCGTCAGGCGCGTCGGAGCCTGGCCCTTGGCGTCGCGCTGGGCGACCTCGACGATCCCTCGACGCACGGTGACGCGCACGCTGCGGCCGTCGTTTCGGATGTTGAACTCGGTGCCGACCACCCGCACGGCCTGATCGCCCACGCCGATCAGGAAAGGCCGGGACGGATCCTTGGCGACGTCGAAGCTGGCCTGGGCCAGGCCCATCTCGACCCTGCGCGCCTTCCAGCCCAGCCGCACGCTGAGCTTGGAGCCGCCGTCCAACGTGATGTGCGTGCCGTCGGCGAGATCGATCCGGCGGGTCTCGCCGGGCTTGGTCTCGTAGGTGACGAGCGCCCCCTGCGAGGCGGTCCACAGCGCGGGACCGCCGATCATCGCCGCCAGGCTGGCGGCGATGGCGCCGCCGATCCAGGCGCGGCGCGGCGCGGCGGCGGGTTTACGCCTCGCGGCGGGGAAGCTGATGACATTGTCGACCGGCGGAGTCAGCCCGCCTACGATCTCGTCCCGCCGCTCGGTCAGATCAGCGACGATCAGCTCGGCCTCCTCGAAGGCGTCCTGGCGGGCGGGCGAGCCTTCCAGCCAATCGGTCAGGGCCATCCAGTCGTCGGCCGTGGCCGCGTCGGACTGGACGCGGATCAGCCACGCGACCGCTTCGTCGCGTAGGCCCTCCTTCGTCTCGTGCGTCCGATCGCTCATCCGACTTCGCCGTGTTCCGGAAGGCGTCTTGCCTCCCTGTTCGCCTCAAAGACGCCATAAACGGACAGGCGCCTCAAAAAAATTTCAGCAGCGCTCCTCATGGCCACCGCCCGACCTTGGCGACGATCAGCTTGAGGCTGCTCATCATGTATTTCTCGACGCTGGAGCGGGACACGCCCATGGCCTGCGCCGTCTCGGCGTGGCTTAGCCCCTCCAGCTTGTGCAGGCGGAAGGCTTCCTGGGCGGCCGGAGGCAGCGACTTCACCGCCTCCAGGATTTTCTCCAGCTGCAGCTTGGCCGCCGCGGCCTGGTCGGCGGGCGCCTCTTCGGCCACGTGCGCGCCGCCCACATCCGAGACATGGGCCCCGTGCCATTGCGCGTCGCGCGCCTCGGCCCGGCGACGCACCTTGATGCGGTCCAGCATCAGGTTCGTACCCAGACGGAAGAGATACGCCGCTGGATTGTCCACCGGCTCGACCGGCGGCGGCGTGATCTTGAAATAGATATCCTGCACCAGATCCTCGGCCGCCTCGTCCGAGCGCAGGCGCACCCGGAAATAGCGGATCAGATCCTCGCGCCGCTCCATATAGGCGGAAAGCAGGGGATGGACGGGTTCGTCGTCCAAGGCGCGGCGGCGCTCCTCAAGGCGGGCGTCGAGAATCCGACCCCTGCGACAATCTTTCCGAACCGAAAGCGTCGCGCAACCGTCGAAAGCGTTGAGGCGCCCCCCGGAGAGCGTCGTCCTTGCCGGTCGAAGGGCGCGAACGACGCGTCCCTGGGCTGGGAGATCGCCTTGCTGGAAGTGACGATGATGAACGACGGGGCGCGTGTCGGCAGCCTGCGCTTCGACGCCGACCGCGTCCGCCGCTTCACCTCGGTCGAGCCGCGGGTGATCTCGATCCACCACCAATTCCGTCCCGAGCGAAAGCGCGTGGAGGCCTATATCGAGGCGACCTACGCCGAGGTCTACGACGGCAAGATCCGCGCCCACTATCCCACGCTGATGAGCGTGCAGGACGCCCATGGCGAGATCCACGCGGCCGTCGGCTTCCGTCTCGCCTGCGACGAGCCCCTGTTCCTGGAGCGCTATCTCGACGAGCCGATCGAGCGCGCCCTGGCCGCCGCGATGGACGCCGATGTCGAGCGGACCGACGTCGCAGAGATCGGCAACCTGGCCTCGGGCAGCGCGGGCGCCTCGCTGTTCCTGTTCATGGCCCTGGCCCGTCATCTCGACCAGGTCGGCTGCGAGTACGCGGTCGCCACCGCCACCCGCCAGCTGCGCCGCACCTTCGGCCGCGTAGGCTTCCCCACCTTGCGCCTGACCACCGCCGACCCCGCTCGTCTGGGCGAAGAGGCCCGCGACTGGGGCGGCTACTACGAGCGCGACCCCGAAGTGCTGGCGGGCGCCATCGCCCCCGCGCGGGGGGCGCAGGGCCCCCCGCGGCGGGGCGAGGCGCCCCCCCACCCCCGCGCCTGCTCGCGCCTCCACCCCCAGATCGGAGCTGACCAATGAGCCGCGTCCTCGCCGCCATCGCCCAGCGGGCGCGCCTGAACGACGGCGCCATCGCCTTGAGCGACCATCGCCTGTCGTTCACCTACGGCGCGCTGGAGACGGCAATCGAAGCCGCCGCCCGAGAGCTCTTCCAATGGGCGCCGCTGGTGCGCCCGGGCTCGCCGGTCGCCATTCGGCTGCCCAACGGCCCGGCCTGGGTGATCCTGGACCTGGCCCTGGCGCGCCTGGGCTGGGCCTCGCTGCCCCTCCCCGGCTTCTTCACCGACGACCAGCGCCAGCACGCCATGGTCGACGCGGGCGCCAGCCTACTGATCGAGGCGACCGACGCGGTCCACGGCGACATCGACCTGGCCGGCGTCGCCTTGCGCATCACCCCCCTCGCCCTTGCGCCGCGCGTCCTGCCCAAGGGCACGGCCAAGATCACCTACACCTCCGGCTCGACCGGCCAGCCCAAGGGCGTGTGCCTGTCGCGGGACCACATGGAGGCGGTCGCCGCCTCGCTGGTGCTGACCATCGGCGCCGACTACGCCGGCACGCACCTGCCGCTGCTGCCGCTGTCGATCCTGCTGGAGAACGTCGCCGGCCTCTACACCACCCTGCTGGCCGGCGGCCGCTACCACATCCTGCCCGCCGATCAGTTGGGCCTGGCCGATCCGTTCCGCCCGGATCTCCCGCGCCTGGCCGGCGCCATCGCCGAGCACGAAGCCAACAGCCTGATCCTGGTGCCG
>JAYRLX010000429.1:0-3161 GCA_041905125.1 Caulobacter sp.
ATCGAGCTCCATGGCCAGGTCCCGACCCAGGCTGGAGAGCTGGATGCCCACCGGCACCTTGCGGCGCTGGAAGAAGTTGACCTCGGCCGCGCTGGCGGCGCCCGTCCAGGCTGCGGCCATGGCGGCGCCGCCGACGGCCAGCAGTCCGCGTCGAGAAAGGGCGGCGGCTCGGGTTTCTTTGGAAATCGTGCGCACGGGGCTTTCCTTTCGGACTTAAGGCTGCGCCGGGCTGGCGGCGCCCACGGGGTCTTCAGCTTGGGTTTCGGCGACCGGCCCGCGCGAGGGCGGACGGAAGAAGACGGCCAGCAACACCGTGGCGGCGAGCGCCAGACCGGTCGGAACCATGAACAGGCTGGTGTAGTCGACCTGGCCGTTCGTGCTGAGGCGGCTGATCAGTTCCGGGAACAGGAAGCTGGCGGCGACATTGCCGACGCCCAGGATCAGCAGGTTGAACAGGCCCTGGGCGCTGGAGCGCACGTCTTTGGGGAACACCGCGTCGACAAAGATGTAGACCGTGGCGAAGAAGAACGCGTAGCAGATCCCGTGCAGCAGCTGGACGGCGACGATCACCGGAATGCTGTCGGCGAAGAACGCGAACACGGCGAACCGCGCGGCGTGACCCAGCACGCCGATGATCATGGTGATCTTCCAGCCCAGGCGCGCCAGCACGCGGCCCAGGAAGAACATGGTCAAGATCTCGGCCACCTGGCCCAGGCTCAGCACCACCATCGACAGGTTGCCGGCGATCCCGACCCGATTGGTCAGGAAGGCGTCGGCCATCACGAAGTAGCCGTTGTGGATCACGGAATCGATGAAGGTGACGATGAACAGCACCAGCACGAACGGCGCGCCCAGCAGCTTGAACGCCCGGCGCCAGGCCAGCTTGTCGACGCCCGCCTCGTCCTTGCGCGGCGGCGTGTGTGGCAGGGTCAGCGAATAGGCGGCGAAGGCGAAGGACAGGATCGCCGCGACCAGGAAGATCCAGCGCGTCTGCTCGGCCGTCGCGTGGGCGCCCAGCAGGAAAACGAACGGCCAGCTGACCAGCACCCACCCGACCGTGCCGCCCATCCGCACCGCGCCGAACTCGCCGGCCGGGTCTTTCAGATTGGCGAAGGCGATCGAGTTGGTCACCGACAGGGTCGGCACATAGACTAGGCTGAAGATCAGGTAGCAGGCGAAGAACGGCCAGAAGCTGGTCGAGAACGCCGTGCCGACCAGGGCCAGGCCGCCGATCAGATGGCTGGCCGCCAGGAAACGCTCTGCCGAGAAGTTGCGATCGGCGAACTGGTTGGAGAAGAAGATGCCGACCAGGGCCGCGACGCCCCAGGCGCTGCCGACCAGCGACTGCTGCCACGGCGCGAAGCCCAGCATGCCCATGTAGGGAAAGATCTTCGGCGCCCAGGCGCCCCAGATCGCCAGCTGCAGCACCATCATCAGGAAGAGCCGGAAGCTCGTCTTCATGGTCCTGGTCCTCCCCGACCAGCTTGGGCGGCTTTTGACCATTCCGGCCACGCGCGCTCCGATGTAATCGAAATCATCGATAACAGGGGTCGAGCGAACCGGCAACCGGCTCCCAAGCTCCAGCTTCGCCTTGCCAAGGCTGGGAGCAGTCGCCAGTGTCGCCGCGATGGCGACCATTCAAGATGTTGCGCGGGCCGCGGGCGTGTCGACGGCGACGGTTTCGCGAGTGTTCAGCGCCCCCGAGCTGGTGATCGAGCCGACGCGCCAGAAGGTCATGGCCGCGGTGGCCCAGCTCGGCTACGAGCCCAACTTCGCCGCCAAGAGCCTGCGCACCCTGCGGACCGAGAAGATCCTGGTCACGGTGCCCGACATTTCCAACCCGTTCTTCTCGCAGGTCATCCGAGGCGTCGAGGAAGCCGCCCTCGCCGCCGGCTACTCGGTGCTTCTGGGCGATACGCGCCACGAAGAGGCGCGCGAGGAGCAATACGCGGCCATGTTCCGCCGCAAGGAAGCCGACGGCCTGATCTTTCTGGGCCATCGCCTGCCCGACGTCCTGGCCGAGATGGTCGCCGCCAAGGGCGTGAAGACCCCGATCGTCAATGGCTGCGAGTTCCGGCCCGGCCTCGCCGTCTCAAGCGCCCACATCGACAACGAAGGCGCCGCCGCAGAGGTCATGGAGCATCTCTATGGCCTCGGGCACGTCCGGATCGGGGTCGTGACCGGACCTCTGGCCAGCCCGATCAGCAGCGACCGCCTATCCGGCGTGCTGGCGGCGGCCGAGCGGCGCGGTAAGGCCAGCGCCCTGCGCATCTCGATCGGCGACTTCTCGATCGAATCCGGCGTGCGCCAGGCCGGAGAGTTGCTGGACGAACCCGGTCGCCCGACCGCGATCTTCTGCTTCAGCGACGAGATGGCGATGGGCGCGCTGGAGGCGATACGCCGGCGAGGGCTCGCCTGCCCGCGCGACGTCTCGCTCGTGGGTTTCGACGACATCCGCTTCGCCCGATACCTCGATCCCCAGCTCACCACGGTCAGCCAGCCGATGGAGCAGATCGGGCACGAGGTCGTGCGCCTCCTGCTCGACATCCTGGCCGGCCGGGCGACGACGCTGCAAAACGTGACCCTGCCGCACCAGCTGGTGGTCCGCGCCAGTACGGCGCCGCCCGCCAACTAGGGCCTCGGCGAAAGCTCCCGAACCCAGATGTTGCGGAAGCTGATCGGCTTGCTGGGGTCGCCATGGGCCTGCAGCTTGATCGGCGCGGGACCGTGCGGCTTGTAGGACGGCTTGCCGATATAGACCGTCTCGCCGGCCAGGACGGCGTTGTCCTGAATGAGCACGCCGTTGTGCAGCACCGTGACGGTCGCCGGCGAGGCCAGCGCCCCAGCGGCGGTGAAGCGCGGGGCGCGCCAGACGATGTCGTAGGTCTGCCACTCACCCGGCTTGCGGCTGGCGTTCGCCAGAGGCGGATGCTGCTTATAGACGCTGCCGGCCTGGCCGTTGACGTAGGTCTCGTTCCCGAAGGAGTCGAGGATCTGAACCTCGTAGCCCGCGTCGCGCGGGCCGGTGGACGCCAGGAAGACGCCGCTGTTGCCCCGTCCCTGCCCGCTTCCGTCGATGTCGGCCGGGATCCGCCATTCCAGGTGCAGTTGGTAGTCCTGGAAGGCGCGCCGGGTCTCGATATTGCCTTTTGACTTATCGA